>SHXO01000005.1 GCA_009693245.1 Betaproteobacteria bacterium
GGAGATGCATATAAGAGGGCATGGCGTACCCCAAAAGTTTTTGCAGGTAGATTTGCCGCGCGGAGGATTCCAGCAAGTCGGCGCCGCGCACGATGTGGGTCATGGCGTAATCGCCGTCGTCCACGGCGGCGGCTAGTTGAAAGGAATAGACCGCGCCGCCGCGGTACAAAACGAAATCGCCTAGGTCGTGCTCGATATCTCGCCGTTGCGGGCCTTGCAATTCGTCGAGGAATTCTATCGCGGGGCCGCGCGTGTCGAGGCGTAGCGCCCGCCCTCGCGCGGCGCAACCCGTGCGGCAGGTGCCCGGATAGATGGGTCCCTCGGCACTGCTGCGTGCAATGCGCGCAATTTCCTTGCGAGTGCAAGCGCAGGCGTAGACCAAGCCTAATTGCCGTAGGCGATGGAGCGCGGCGTGATAGGCTGCCCGGCGCCGGCTTTGATGGATGACAGGCCCGTCCCACTGAAATCCGTAGCGTTCCAGGCAATGCAGAATCGCATCCGCGGCACCTGGCTGAACGCGCGGGGGATCGATGTCGTCAATGCGCAGCCACCACTCGCCCGCGTGCCGTTTCGCTTCCAAGTAACTTCCCGTGGCGGCCACCAGAGAACCGAAGTGCAGGGGACCGGAGGGGGTGGGTGCGAACCGTCCCCGGTAGGTCATTGCGCTCTGAGCGAAGGGCGCGTGGCCTTGGCGTAGTAGCCCGTACTCACGAGGAAGACCACGCAAAGCGCGGCTTCGATTGCCGCCAGCACATTGGATGGAAACGCGTCGGTCCACGCGCGAGTCAGACCTTCACCCAGATACACGCATGCCAAGAGCGATGACCACTGGTAGGTATAGCGCCGCCCGTGCAGGATTCCCCGCAGGGGAAGGAGCAGGGGCAGCACCTTGAGTACGAGCCAAGATCCGCCTGGCCGCATCGGCGCGAGCACAAGCTCCCATGCCACGAAGAGAGCAATCAAAGCGATCAATGTGACGCTGCTAACCCATTGCGCGGAACGCATCATTGCTCGCGGCAGTGATCCGCGAGGGCGACCAGCGCCTTGCGAGCTTCGCCCGGAGTCGTGACGGCGTTGGGAAATTCAAAGCGCAGCACGCGCTCATCCGCGCGTATGTCGAAGCCATCCTGGCCGATCCCAATCATACTTGCCGAGCGTGGCGTGTATCGATGGATGCGCCGGCAATAAAGCGTCATGGTGTCGTGGTGGTCAGAGTTCATGTGCTGCAAAATGTCCTCTTCGGCGTTGTCCAACGGCGTGGGGGGCGCCAGATAGGAATCTCCCCGCACCCAATGGATCCCGCCAAACCCTTCGATGAAACGTACCTGTAAGGGCTCGATGCGAAAGAACCTAAACCCGCCGATGGCCAGGCTGCGTTCGCCTTCCGGGTGGTAGCGCAAATAACGCGTTTGCACTTCTTCGTGCGCGATGACGTGCGCGTGGCCTAGCAGGCTGGCGCGGCCATGGGTTTGCAAATCCGCGCCCGTTTCGGCCACCAGGAAGCTTACCTTGTCGTTCGCTTCGATGTTGTGGGTGTGTTCGGCCAAGTGGCTGATGAGAATCACCGGCCGCCCTAGGGCATCCGTCATGTGCGGTACCGCACTGCCATAGGGAAAGCCCGCGTGTTTCGCGGAGTGAGTGGACAGGACTCCGCTGAGATGCCGGCGAACAGTCTGGCGGGCGGCGCGGCCGTGAAACACGTCAGCCCGCATTTCTCACACGGGCGCGGGATGATGGCGCGCTCATTTCACGAATTAAGGCGAGACAGTTTTGGCTCGAACGTCTTGGCCGTATTGAACATACGGCCAAGACGGGCATGCCGAAAATGGCCGGCATAAACGCGCCAGCACCCGCGCAGCCCTTTGCTATCCAGGAAATCGATATCGATTCAATGGTGAGCGTTGGACGAAGAATAATTGACTGCATATCGGGGCGGCTTGTGAGAAATGCGGGCTAAGTCACCACGCAGGGGCGCGCAGCGGATACACTGGACGCATTGGTATCGCCGCGAAGCGGAAAATACATGGAATTCCCAAGCTGAATATTGGCCGAAGATTATATAGAGTGCGCCCATGAAGAAGATATTCCTCTGCTCGGTCCTGTCATTCCTCCTATCGTCCTTTCTTCCAGTTCTTTCGGCGGCACAAGGCTTCGTGTTGAAGGGCAGCGACGGGCGCGAGCTGCGTTTGGCGGATTTCAAGGGCAAATGGGTGGTGGTGAATTTTTGGGCGCCCTGGTGCCCGCCTTGTTTGGAGGAAATCCCTGACTTGGTGGACGCTTACGACGCAAGAAAGGATAAGGACTTGGTGGTGATCGGCGTGGCGCTGGATTACGAGGAGAAAAAAGAGGTACTGCGCTTGGCGGAATCGTTGATGGTGTCCTATCCCATCGTGCTTGACCAGCGCGCGGTCAAGACGCACTTTGGCGTCATCAAGGGATTGCCCACCACTTGGATTTACGACCCCAAGGGAAACCTTGCCAAGAAGTTCGTGGGGAGAATTTCGCCGCGCCAATTGGCGGGAATCACCGGCGGATAGTGAAGAGACTCAGGTCTCGCCCATGTACTTCACCGGCGGGCGGGGTTTCTCCTGTGCGCCTGGCTTATAGCTGTAGCGCAAGCGTTTCCATGCATTCATCACCAGATTGGGATATTCCATCTTCCCCAGGCTGCCGTTATAGCGGCCCAGGGCGCGCACCAGGTTGCCGCGTTCGATATCCAGGTAGTGGCGCAAGATGACGCAGCCGTAGCGCAAATTGGTGCGCATGTGGAAAAGGTTGTGTTGGGTTTCACCAATCACCTTGACCCAGAAGGGCATCACCTGCATGTATCCGCGCGCGCCCGCGCTCGATACGGCGTATTTGCGGAACTTGCTTTCCACGTCGATCACGCCTAATACCAACTGCGGGTCCAACCCCGCGCGCTTGGCTTCGTATTGCACGCTCACCAGAAAATCTTCTCGGTAAGCCGCATCTGGCAAATATTTTTCCAGCCGTCGGGACATGTCGGCCAGCCAATGATGGGCTTGGGCTTCGGAATCGAAGACGAGCCTGGGGCTGGCTTGATCGGCGACCGTGCTGTGCAGATTGCCTTTGACGCTATCCGATAAGGGTTCGTACTTCTGGTTGCCGCAGTGGCCGGCTGGCGCCGCGAATAATCCAATGATGAGCAGCCAGCGCCGTAGTCCTTTCTCAGCGAACATGCGCCTTCATGAACTCCACGGCTTGGCTCAATTCCACCGGTTGCGCCTTGGTTTCTCGCCGGCCTTGATATTCCACCTGGCCTTGCTTGAGCCCGCGTTCGCCCACGGTAATGCGATGGGGGATGCCGATCAGCTCCAGTTCCGCGAACATCACGCCGGGGCGCTCGTCGCGGTCATCTAGAAACACATCGTAACCGGCCTCGGTGAGTTCGTCGTACAGCCGGTCCGCCACTTTCTTTACTTCCACGCCGCGGCTATAGCCAATGGGTGCGATGGCAATTTGAAAGGGTGCTAGCGGAAGCGGCCAAGCGATGCCGCGCTCGTCGTTATTTTGTTCGATGGCCGCCGCCACGATGCGCGACACGCCGATGCCGTAGCAACCCATCTCCATGGCGCGGGTTTGCCCGGCCTCGTCGAGAAAAGTGCAACTCATGGCTTCGGAATACTTGGTGCGCAATTGGAAAATGTGGCCAACCTCGATGCCACGGCAAATGTCCAGAACACCCTTGCCGTCCGGGCTCGGGTCGCCGGCTCCGGCATTGCGTATGTCCGCATATTCGCCCGGTTCCGGCAAATCGCGCCCGAAGTTGGCGCCGGTGAAATGAAAACCGTCTTCGTTGGCACCGCAGGCGAAATCGCTCATGGCTTGCGCCGATCGATCGGCCAGCACGGGGAGTTTGGCGCCCACCGGGCCGATGGAGCCGGGGCTGGCTTGGAGATGTTGCCGGATTTCCGCCTCGGAGGCGAAGCGAAAACCCGCGAGCCGCTTGGCCGTTTTCACTTCGTTCAGCATGTGATCGCCGCGTAGGAGCAGTAGGTGCGCTTGCCCGGCATCGCTGACGACCATCAGCGTTTTCAAGATGTCGCGCGGGGCAATTTTCAGCAGCGCGCTCACCTCCTCGATGGTGTGCGCCTTGGGCGTGGCGATTTTTTGCATGCTCGCGCTTGGCGCCGCGCGCGCGGTGGCGGGTACCAGGGCTTCCGCAAGTTCGACGTTGGCCGCGAAATCTGAGGTAGGACAAAAGGCAATGGCGTCCTCACCCGAATCGGCCAGGACGTGGAACTCGTGCGACCCGGATCCACCGATGGCGCCCGTATCAGCGGCCACGGCACGAAAGCCTAGGCCCAGGCGCTGAAAGATCCTCGTATAGGTGTCGTACATGTTGCGGTACTCGCGTTCCAATCCGGGGAAATCCGCATGGAAGGAGTAACCGTCCTTCATGACGAACTCGCGCGCCCGCATGACTCCGAAGCGCGGGCGAATTTCGTCTCGAAACTTGGTTTGGATCTGATAAAAATGCACCGGCAGTTGCCGGTAACTCTTGATCTCGCGACGCGCGATGTCGGTGATGACTTCCTCGTGCGTGGGGCCGAAACAGTAATCGCGCTCATGCCGGTCCTTGATCTTGAGCATTTGCGGGCCGAACTTGTCCCAGCGCCCGGATTCTTGCCACAACTCCGCTGGCTGCACGGCAGGGAGAAACAGTTCCAGGGCGCCGCTACGATTCATCTCCTCGCGCACGATGTGCTCCACCTTTCGCAGCACACGCAATCCCAGGGGCATCCAGCTATAAAGCCCGCTGCCCAGCTTCTTGATCAAGCCCGCGCGCAGCATGAGCTTGTGGCTGGTGGTTTCCGCCTCGGAAGGGGCTTCCTTGAGGGTGGAGAGAAAGAATCGCGATGCGCGCATGAAGTTTCCTGAAAAAGCCCGTATCTTACAATGCGCTCTAGGGAAACTTGGGAGACCGGGATGAAGTGGATGGGGCGCCGGTCGCGCTGGAGACAAGACGAGGAGCAATTGCAACTCGACGTGAGCGAGAGCGCGGGAGTGCGTTATTTGCATTTGGGCAGCCCGACGGTGCAAAGTGCCATGCGCATTGGCCAGCCAGATCACTTGATGCTGGCCTATACCCGAACCGCCATGTCCTTCCTCCTGTTCAAACCCGAGCCCGCGCAGGTGGTGACCATTGGGCTAGGAGGCGGTTCCATGCAAAAGTGGCTGCTCCGCCGCTTGCCCAAGACGCATATTCACGCCGTCGAGCTGCATGAGGAAGTGGTGCGCGCCGCCCAGCAATATTTCGAGGTCCCCGCCAACGACGAACGCTTGCGGATTATCGTGGGCGATGGAGCGCCTTGGATCAACACCAGAGCGGACTACGCCGACGTGCTCATGGTGGATGGCTACGACGGGCGCTCGCAGTCCGAATCCGTATGCAGCGAAATTTTCTACCGCGATGCCCTCGCGCACCTCAAGGACGATGGAATTCTGGTGGTCAATCTGTGGGGCAGCGACCGCCGCTACGACGAATACGTGGCGCGCATCGAAGCCGCTTTCGACTCTCGCGTGCTACGAGTGCCCGCCCTCGAGAAGGGCAACGTGATCGTGCTGGCCTTCCGCAGGCCTCCTCACCCCACCGCTTGGGACGTTCTCTCCGAGCGGGCCAAGGAACTTGAAGCCAAGCACCAACTGGAATTCACCCAATTCCTGACCATGTTCCGGCGGCTGAATTTGCATACCGAGAAGAGGTTGTTGGTGTAGTTGAGCTTGTGGCTGATCTTCGCCATCGTTGCCCGGTCTTTGGTCGAATTTTTAAGTGGACTCGGAGAATGGCTGGCGCCGTCAGTCCGAAGAAACGGGCGGCGCACCATTCAAATCCCCCCCGATCAACCGAAACTGCTCCAGCGCCGCCTCCAGGTCATCGACGATCTCCTGCGCGATCACCTCGGGGGGCGGCAGATTGTCGGAGTCGGCGAGACTGTCGTCCTCCAACCAGAAGATATCGAGGCTCGCCTTGTAGTTCCGGCCGCCGCTTTGCGCCTTAACCTAGGCTTCGCCGAGGTTAGCCTGCACTGAAACTTCGTTTTCGCGAGCGACGAGCTCGTCGTAGTCGTACACGCGCCAGCGTCCATTTACTCCCTCGCCCGCATCAGCGGGAGAGGGTTGGGGTGAGGGTGCCTTTTCGTCAGTCCACGTCGGCGCACGGTCGTGGCGCCGGGCCGGGTTGTATAGGCGCACGAACTCCTCCAGGTCCTCGCGCTTCATCGGACTGGTCTTCAGCGTGAAGTGCTTGTTCGTGCGCAGGTCGTAGATCCAGAGCTTCTTCGTCCACGGCGTTTCGCTCGCGGGCTTCTTGTCGAAGAAAAGCACGTTCGCTTTCACCCCTTGCGCGTAGAAGAGGCCCGTGGGCAGGCGCAGCAGCGTGTGCACCTCGCACTCATGCAGCAGCTTCCTGCGGATCGTTTCACCCGCGCCGCCTTCGAAGGGCACGCGCATTTACGTAACTGAGCGGCACCACCACCGCCGCGCGGCCGTGGGGCTTCAACAGCGTCTTGATGTGCCGCACACAACGAAGTTGTGGCGGAGGCTAACGTGAGCGCAGCGAACGTTAAGGCGCGAAGCGCCGGCCGGAGCCAAAGTTCAACTGCTTGTTCGAGGTCGTGGCCAAGAAATCGTCGCGCTCGATGATATCCTTCTCGGTCGTCGCCCGGCCGTCCTCGCCGAGGATCATCGTGCTCGACTTTTTCCCGAACGGCGGATTCGCGAGCACCACCTCGAAGCGCTTCCCAGGATCGGCTGCCAGCGCGCCGGATACCTTGATCGGCACGCTCTTCTCCGAGCCCGCATTTTGCAAAATGAGCGTGCAGCAGCAGATTCATCGCGCACACCCGCGCCGTGCCCTGCACCAGATCCCAACCGCGGAAAGCACTCTCCTTCAACTGGCGCTTCTCCTCGCGCGTGAGGTTCGGGTAGTGCTGCGCGATGTAGTTGTGCGCCGTGAAAAGAAAACCGCCCGTGCCGCAGGCCGGGTCGCACACCGACTCGCCGGGCTTGGGCGCGATCGCGTCCACCATCGCCTGGATCAGCGCGCGCGGCGTGAAATACTGGCCCGCACCCGACTTCGTGTCCTGCGCGTTCTTCTCCAGCAGGCCCTCGTAAGCGTCGCCCTTCACATCCGCGCCCATCGACGACCAGTCCTCCTCGTTGATGAGGTCGACGATCACGCGCCGCAGCTTGGCCGGGTCCTGACAATCTCCACTGGAGATAAGACGCCCGCAGGGTGAGCATCGCCATAAGGCGAGGCGAATCAAACTTGTTCTGCGCCTTGTTGAAAATCAGCCCGAGGGGGCCCTTGCCGCTGCCCAACCGCTCGAGCGCATGGCGATAGTGGTCGAACAACTCGTCGCCGTCCTTCGCGAGGAGCGACGGCCATGCGTACTGCGCGGGAATCAGGCTCGTCTGGTTGTAGGGCGGCTTCGATCGCTCGTCGGCCATTTTGAGGAACAGCAGATAGGTGAGTTGATCAGAGCCTGTCCTGAGCGAAGCCGAAGGATAATCGCCATAGGACATGCCGTCATCACGAAGCACATTGCAGTAATTCCAGAGCTTCTGGACGAGTGTTGCGGAGTTCATTTATTCGTCGTCGCGTAGGGTAAGCGTGGGTTTCTCGTGGGCGCCTGCGCTCTCATTTCCGCCAGCTTGCCAACAGGCCACCCAGCATGGCGGTCAGCAGCGCACGCGCATGATCGGGCTCGGCATGGTACATCTCAGCCGGAAGAAGAGCCGGTGTATGCGAGCTTGCTTGCTCCGAAAGTAGCCCGGCCACGCGCTCGATGCCTTTCTCGCCGAGCAATGTCCTCACATCGTGACCCAGCGTACGCGCACCTGCAAGCCCATAATCGAAAGCTTCTTCCCGCGTCCAGCCCACAAACTCGTCGAATAGGCGCGCCTCATTTCCAGCGCCCAAGTAGTTTCCGAGGATCAGTATAAGGTCGTGCGCATCCTTGCGCGGTGATTGGTAGTGACGGTCCTTCCAGCAAACGATCTTGAGCAACGCAAGCGCCGGCAAGGAGACCACATGCGTCCGGATATCGCCCGGGAGCCGGGTTTCGAGTGCCGTAGCCAGCGCCTCCCGAAAACCAAAGACATTCATTACCTGCTCTCCGCTCGGGGGCCAAGCAATGGTTCTTTCGGGTGTCTCTACGTTGCCGAACGGTACGAGATCAACAGGCAAGTCGATCTGGTGTCGTAGCCGGTGCGCGGCCGCCGAGAGATCGGTGAACTTGCCTGAAGCAATCAAGCGCTGTCGCAGCGTCTCGAACGCCGCCCAGTCTGGTACCGCGAACGCGAAATCCAGATCTTCGGTCTCGCGCCGGGTAGCGATGCCGTGTGCGTGGTCTCGTGCACCACGATATCGTGCGACAGGCAGGTATAAATGTTGTTCTTGCCGCGACCCGGAAAGTACCCGAACACCAGCCCTTCGTCGCGCCGGCTGTAGGAAGCGTTGGCGTCCATCAGCCCGTTGGGTGCCACCTTGAGTTGATGAACCTTGAAGGACCAACCCACCCGGCGTCCAAGCGCGAACTCGAAACGCGAGAGGGTTTTCATCACCAGCGCGTACGTATTCTGGGCGTGGAACCGGAAATCGGCCACGATCTTCGGATCGCCTGCCGCCCACGCCTTCGGCTCATCCTCTTGCGAATCGGGAAGCGAGTGGGAACCATAAAAGCGACAGGCGCTTGCATCGTAGTCCACCACCTGCACGCGGTAGCCGATGGGCCCCGGCATCAAGTCCTCCGCGGGCACGTCGATCGTCGCCATGAGGATGCGATTGGCCGGCCGGCGGACGCTCGGATCCTGCGCAACCACCGTCATGCGCCTTGTCGCTGGCAGCGACATCTTGCCGTCTGTTTGGCGGCTCCGTCGTGGTTCGAACATCTGTACCTCCCCACAATTCAGCAATTCATGCGAATCTACTCTTGCGACTCCCAAGTTTCCACCTTCGCGCAACCAGGTCCTCTTGGGCGCACTCCTTACCACGCGTTCTGCTCAACCAATGGTGGCACGAGCATCCAGAGGAATAGAGAATCTCAGAATCAGACTCTATACTAAGCGGGAGCCCATTAGGCCTCACGCGGTTCCAGAACTTTCTGTCGCACGCGGCCAATTACCCGCAACAACCAAGCGGTTGTGTGCGATTAATTTCGGAACTCTAGACCTCGTCCTTGCTTGCGTAGACAATCACCGAAAGCATGTGGATGGGTGTTTGAACCAAGCGCTCTGGGCCGTGCGGGACATCGCCGCGAAAGGATAGGGAATCTCCCGGTGCGAGCATATAGGTTTGGCGGCCGTGGCGGTATTCGATCTTGCCTTTCAGGATGTAGATGAACTCGGTGCCGGGGTGCTCGAAGCTGGGGAACACTTCGCTCGCGTCGTCCATGGTGATGAGAAAGGGCTCGAAACTCTTTCGCGGGCCTTTGTCGTAGGCGAGCAAGTGGTAAGTGTGGCCGCGCTTGGTGCCGCGGCGCACGACTTCCATGCCTTGGTTTGCTTTTACCAATTGCGCGCCGCCCGCGGGCGCATCGAAATCGCGAAACAGTTGCGACAGAGAAACGCCTAGCGCACCCGCGATGCGCGTCAAGGTATCGAGGCTGGTGGCGGCTTGCCCGTTCTCGATCTTCGATAGCATGCCACTGCTGATACCAGCTTGCGAGGCGACGTCGGCCAGCGTGAGATCGTTCTTGCGCCGCGATTCCCTGACTGTGTGGCCAATATATCGGTCAAGCGAACGGCTCGTGTCCTCGGCGGGCAGCGAGGGTGATGCTGTGGGATTTTTGGGCGGTTTTTTCAAAACGAAGTCTAGAAAAATTCCAGATACCGTTCCACTTCCCACTGCGAAACGTGGCGCGAATATTCCACCCATTCCATGCGCTTCAGCTTCAAGAACTCCGCCGATAGATCCTTGCCGAGGGCATCGCGGATCACGCTATCCTTCTCCAGGGCATTCAATGCTTCGTTGAGGTTCTGCGGTAGCAAGCCGATCTTCGCCTTGGCGAGATCCTCGTTGCTCCACTCGTAGAGGTTGGTGTTGTTGGGCTCGCCGGGATCCATCTTGTTTTCCACGCCATCCAGTCCGGCCGCGAGGATGGCGGTCGTGGCGAGATAGGGGTTGGAGGATCCATCGGGCAGCCGCATCTCCAGGCGGCCATAGGGCACGCGTACCATGCAGGTGCGGTTGTTGTCGCCATAGGTGATATAGGCCGGTGCCCAGGTGGCTCCGGAGAGCGCGCGGCCCACGACCAGGCGCTTGTAGGAATTGATGGTGGGGGCGCAAATGGCGGTGAGCGCGCCCGCGTGATGCAGCAACCCGCCCAGGAAGTGATAGCCCATCTTCGATAAGCCGAGCTTATGCTTGTCCTTATCGTCGTGGAACAGGTTCTTGGTCTTCGCATCGCCCATGGAGATGTGATAGTGCGAGCCTGTGCCGGTACGGTTGGAGAAGGGCTTGGGCATGAAGGTGGCGACCAAGCCCATTTGGTGCGCGATCTCGGAGGCGGCCATCTTCAGGAAGATGACGCGGTCGGCCGTGGCGAGCGCATCGCCGTAGGTGAAGTTCACCTCGAACTGGCCGTTGGCGTCTTCGTGGTCGATTTGATAAACATCGATGCCCACGGCGCGCACCGATTCGACCAGTTTCTCCAGGTAGGCGGAACTGCGCGCGAGTCCCTTGTAGTCGTAACAGGGTTTTTCGAGGGTGTCGGTCTCGTCGCACATGGCAATGCCGCCGCCATCCTTGCGCTTGAGCAGCATGAACTCCGGTTCGATGCCGGTGTACATCGTGATGCCCTTCTTGGCGAGTTTTTCCAACTGCGTTTTAAGCACGTAGCGCGAATCGTAAGGATAGGGTTTGCCCTTCACATGGCCGATGGTGGTCATGCGCGCGTAGCCTGGCATCCAGGGAATGGTATGCAGTTGCACGAGATCGCCCACCGCCATGTAGTCGGGCCCCTGCGGGCCCATGCCGAAACCCCACAATGCGAAGCCTGCGAAGCCGGCGCCATCGGTGAGCACCATGTCCAGGTGCTCGGCGGGAACCGCCTTCGCCTTCGCCGAGCCGTGGATATCCACGAACTGCGCGAGAATGTATTTGATGTTGTTGGCCTTGAGCCACTTCTTGGCTTCTGCTGGGGTCATACGCCTCTCCCTGTTGTCAGTTTTCCCTCATCCCAACCCTTCTCCCGCGGGGAGAAGGGCTTTTCTTCCCTCGCCCCCCGGGAGAGGGATCGAGGGTGAGGGCTGGTTCATATGCTTGTCACTTGCTCATTCGTCAATCTCCGGCATGAGCGATCGCAATCCAACCGCGCCGCCTCCCAATTCTCCCGCGATTTCCACGAGCGTTTCCCATAGGTACGGCGCGAAGGTGTAATCGCACCACAGCCTATAGCGCGCAAGGCCTTGATAGGGCTCCCACAGAACCAACACGCTCACGCCTGCCATGGAAGTCATGACTACGGTGTGGTCTTCTGGCTTCCACGCCCGGAAGTTTATATTGCAAACCTGTACGAGCAAATCATTCGCGCGCGCTCCGTGAAGCACCAGGGCCGCGTCTTGCCGGAGCACGGGAGTCACGCCCGATGCTGGTGCGAAATGCAGCCGGTTAATTTTCGCCGCTTTTGCGCCGTCTTCGAGAAAGAACTCGCTGCGCGCGAGCCGCGCGACCAAGGTTCCTTCCGGGGTGCGCAACCAGGTGTTGATTCCCGGTGGAACCGCGATGCCGTGGCTGATGAGCCAGGCCTCGGCCTGGGCGCCCTTGACACCAGCGCGCTGCAGGCAACTGGCATCGCTAATCCGAATGGGTTTTGCGCTTGCGTCTCCTTCCATCGCGATGGGCACGCGCATGCCATGCACCATTGCCCAGTGCGGGTTGAGTGGTTCGAAAAAATCATGCAGCGGGCTAAGGCGGTTTTCCATCTAAAGTTTCTGGCGCTCGCCCGAAGGATCGTAGAAGGGTAGCTTCACCACCGTGGCTTCTGTCGTGTGCCCGCCGTCAGCGCGAATGGTGAATGCTGTGTCCTCCTTCGCCAGCTCGGGGACGATAAAGCCCAGGCCCGCGTGCCGGCCGAGGGCCTCGCTAAAGGAGATGCTCGTCACGCGCCCTGCGATTTGGCCTTGATGAATGATCAAATGGCATTCTTTCGGGGCGTCGCCCGCGAACTCCTTGGCGAGCACGAAACCCATGGCGACTTGCGTCGGTGGCCGCTGGCCAATGATTCTTAAGCTACGCTGCCCAACAAAGAATGGCTTGTCCATCTTCACCGCCCAGCCCATGGCGGCCTCGAAAGGCGTGGTCAACCCGTCGGTGTCCTGGCCGATGATGACGTGGCCTTTTTCCAGTCGCAGCAGGCGTTGCGCTTCCACGCCGAAGGGTTGAATGCCGTGAGAGTTCCCCGCCTCCATGAGGGCGTCCCACAGATGGCCCATGCACTCGGCGGGCGCATGAATCTCGTAGCCCAATTCACCGACGAAACCCACGCGCATCAAGCGGCAGGGCACGCCCGCGACTTGCGCATTCCGAATTCCGAGATATGGAAAACCTTGCGCCGACAAGTCGTGCGCCGTGAGCTGGGAAAGCACTTCGCGCGACTTGGGGCCCGCGAGATTCACGGCGCCCATGGCGCCCGTCACGTTCACGATGCCGGTGTCCAAACCCCATTGTGCGTTCCATCGAACCAGCTCACGGTAGACGGTGGCCGAACCCGTGGTCGTGGTGGTGAAGTAAAAATGCTGCTCGGAGAGCCGGCCGACGACGCCATCGTCCATGATGACGCCCGCTTCGTCCAGCATCACGCAGTAGCGTGTCATCCCCACCTTGATATTGGCGAAACGCCCCGTGTAGACGCGCTCCAGAAATTCCCCGGCATCCGGGCCGAAGAGATCCATTTTTCCCAGTGTCCCCACGTCGATGATGCCTATCCCATTGCGCACGGCGCGCGCTTCCGTGCGCACGCATTCGAGTTTGCTTCGGCCTTGGGCCGCGTAGTACTCCGGCCGCCACCAATTGCCCGCTTGCATCCACACCGCGCCCAGTTTCTCGTGGCGCGAGTGCAAGGGCGTTTGCCGCATGGGATGAAAACCGCGCCCCGCCAGATGCGACATGGGCACCGGGTGATAAAACGGCCGCGCCGTCGTGGTTCCAATCTTATCGATGGGTTCGTTGCGAATGCGCGCGAGGATGCGAACGGCATTCATGTTGGAGTGCTTGCCCTGGCTAGGGCCCATGCCCACGGTGGAATAGCGCTTGAGCAACTCGATGTTGTCGAAGCCCTCTTGCGCCGCATTGTGGAAATCCTTGAGTTGCAAGTCCTCGTCGAAATCCACGAAATTCTTGCCCGAGGGATGCGGCACGATTGGGTAGGGATGGGTAGGTTTGCGCGTTTGCTCCGGCACTTGTACCGCCGTGGCGGCGGACAGATCAAGATATCTCGCGGCCTCGGCACCCGCACGCTTGCCATCGAGGAGGCGCGCGTTCAGTTCGTACACACCATTGACACGTCCTGCCGCGAACACGCCGGGCGAGAAGGTTTCCGGGACGAACTGTTCCACGCGGGCGTCGTAGCGCATTTGGGTACCGGCTTGGTAGAGTAAGTTGGCGGCGGGCGCGAAGCCAACGCTCATTACTACTCCATCGCAACGGATGGTTTCTTTTCGATCTGCTTGCGCCGCGCCATCGCCGAAGCCGGCCACGCGCACACCGGAAACATGCTGCCCAGAGCGGATCGCTTTCACGATGCACGCGCCCTTCAACACCCGGAACGGCGTGCTTTGCGGCGTGGATGTGGGTTCGCCTTCGGCGCGCAAATCGACCACGGCGGCGACAGCGATGCCGTGACGGTGCAAATCCAGCGCCGCCTCGTATCCTTCGCGATTGGCAGTGAGCACCACCGCCTTGTTCATCGGTTTCACGGCGTAGCGGTAAATCAGCCGCTGGGCGGCAGAGGCGAACATCACGCCGGGCAGATCGTTGTTGCGGAACACGGCCGGCTGCTCGAACACGCCAGAGGTGACGATGGCCGCGCGTGCGCGCAATTTGCTCATCTTGTGCGCGCTCGTCAACGCTATCCAATGGTCGTCGTAGTAACCCGAAGCGGTGGTGCCGTTACGGATTTCCAGATTCTTCAGTTGCCGGGCTTCATGCAAGAGCGTTTGCAGTTGCTGGTAACTGGCATCGCTTCCTCCGCGTGCATAACCCAAGCTCCCGCCGGCTTGCGTGTTCTCGTCCACGACGAGCACCGAAGCCCCCGCGCGGGCGGCCTCGATTCCCGCCGCAAGCCCCGAGGGACCGGCGCCGATCACGGCGACGTCCACGAATTCGTAGCGCTTCGCCGTGAAGACGCGCGGCAGACCGAACTTAGGGGTGCCCAGCCCCGTCATGAAACGGAAAAACCGCTCCCACTTTTGCGCGAAGCGCCCGTGGAATGCCTTGTAGTAGAAACCCACCGGCAAGAACGCAGAAAGTTTATCCAAAACCATCGCGCGATCGGCGCGCACGCCGCCAAAAGTATTGACGGCGAAAAGATCCATGCCTTCCCTGAGCGGCATCGTATCGGCCCGTAGATTGATATGGAACTTGTCTTCCATGAGCGTATTCACGTCGTGATTCGCCATGGACAAGATGCCGCGCGGCCGGTGGTACTTGAAGCTGCGTCCCAGGAGATGGGCGCCGGAGGCCCATAGGGCCGAACTGATCACATCGCCCTCGAAGCCCATCTGAGGGCGGCCCTCGAAGCGGAAGACGAGCGGCTTCGAGCGGTCTATCCACTCGCCCTCTACTGGAGGCAGGCGTGCGCTCACTTAGGCGCCTCGCCCCACAGATAGGTGCCCAGCACGGTGTCGGCGGCGGTGTCGCGCTCGGCGATGAACCACACGCCGCTGGGTAGGTGATACCACCACTCCTTCTTGATGCCGGGGGCACCGTTGCGGTTGAACACGTAGTCAGACCATTGCTCATCCGAGCAGGTGGAAGGGTCCGGCATGGCGCGCACTTCGCCGCCGAAGATAAATTCCGAAACGGGCCGCGGGCCGTTGATGGGGCAGGTGAGAAGTTTCACAACGAACTACGCCGCTTCTGGAATCTTATTGGTTCCGGCTAGAGGTACACCCGTGGCGCGCGCGGTGGCGAGAGTAATGGAACGCACGTCCTCGGGTTCCAGATTCTGGACGTTGGTCTTGCCCGTGCAGCGCGCCATGATGGAACATTCCTCGCGCAATGCGCGCAGGAGGGATGCGGCCTGGTCGCGCCGCTCTTCGTCCGCCACGTCGGAGTAAAACACCATGCCGTCATTCTCCACGATGCCGCCTACCGCGAAAGCCATGCAAGCCGATACCACCGCCGCCTTGCAGCCCAGGCCGACGATTTTCGCGACGTCCGTGCCAGAGCGAATGCCGCCGAAGTACAGAAGATCGATATCTTCCTCGCGATTCATGGATCGCATGAGACGAATGGCATCGCGCATCACCGAAAGATCGGGATGGCCGCCCAGTTCACCCCACGGATGCGCCATGTTTCCGCTCCCGGAGAGAATCATGAGATCCATCTTTCTTTCAAGCGCGAAGGGGATGGCCTTTGGGAGCTCGCGCGCTTCGACAACCAGCCCCGTGAGTTGTGCATCGTGCACTTTACGCACATCGAAAGGTACGAACCCTGCTGGCGAATAATAAACGACGCCCAGGGCATGTTCGTTCGGCGGGTCTTTGCCCGCTTGCGCAAGCTGGAACCACGGAGTTTGGGGGTGGATACGATCCCGCCCAAGATAGGCGACCCCCGTTTCCCTCACCCCTTGCTCGATGGCTTCGCGCACCTGCTGGGCGGCCTCATCGAATCCCGCGACGAGATAAGGCAACTCGAGCTTGACGCGCTGCCCCAATTCCACGGACACCGCGCACGCATCGCGGTAAGGGTCGATCACGAGTCGCGATAAATTCGCGGGTAAGAACACGAGATCGTCCAGCGTGGCGGGCCGCTCTGGCGGGAAGGGATTGCCGCGCGTGCGCAGGCGTTTTTGCAACATGCTCGATTGCGTGGCCACGTCCAAGGGGTTGGTGCGTGCCATGACAAAGATATCTTCTCGCGTGCGCACGTCGTAGTTGGCGGTCCCGGTTTCGGCATCGCACCGGTAGCAGCGCGCGGCCTCGTCCTTGGCTTCCTTCTCCGTGTAGGTGGATTCGATTTCGGGAAACGCCACGGGATTCTTGCCCAAGCCATGGAAAGGTTGGTGCTGGCGCTCGATGACCTCCCAGTTAGGATCCTGCGCCGGCGAGACGCGCCTTGTGCGGAAGGGCGTGCGATAGGGCACGGGATTCTCGCGGCCGTCCAGATGCGCCTTGATGCAGTAGGCGGCCCGGTGGCCGTGCTGCATGGCCATGACGATGGTGGAACCGCCGAAGGCTCCGTCGCCGGCGGCGAACACCTTGGGATCCGCGGTGCGCATGGTTTTCCAATCGGTGCGCACCCGGTCCGCGTTCATCAACCCCCGCGTTTCCAATTCTGCGCACTCGCCTTTCTGCCCCACGGCGAGGATCACCATGCCACAGGCGAGATCGTGTTCGCTTCCCGTGACATTCTCCGCCTGGCGGCGGCCATCCTTACCGGGCTCGCCCAATTGCGTAAGCACGCAGCGCAAGGCGAAACCTTTTTCCGTATCTAGCGCGGCCACGGGCTGCGTGTTGTAGAGGAACTCCACGCCCTCCTTGAGGGCGCCTTCGAGTTCATCCTTGCGCGCGGGGATTTCCTTGGGACCGCGGCGGTAGATCACCTTGACTTGCTTGCAACCAGGAAGGCGCAGGGCGGCACGGCAGGCATCCATGGCCACATCGCCACCTCCCACGACGATGACGGTCGCGGGCATGGCGGGGCGTTCGCCGGCATTGATGCGGCGAAGGAATCCAACGCCATCAACAATGCGCCGGTCGTCCTTGCCTTCGATGTCCATGGTTTTTCCCCACCACGAGCCGATGGTGAGCAACACGGCGTCGTGGCGAGACTTCAATTCATCGAGCGTTACATTGCGTCCCAGCGCGGCGTTGAGATGAACCTTGATGCCCGGGCAGTGCTTGAGCATGCGGTTCATGTCTTCCTCGATAATGCCAGGTGGCAAGCGGAAAGCGGGAATGCCCCACACCATCATGCCGCCCAGGCGGTCCGTCATTTCGTAGACATTTACTTCGAACCCGGCTTCGGCGAGATCCTGAGCCGCGGTGAGTCCGGCGGGGCCAGAACCCACGATCGCGACGGTTTCCTTGCGCGTTACGGATACGGCGGGCAGGTGGAAGCTCGCCCCCAGCTTCTCCATGATGAAGCGCTTTAGATTGCGGATGGCGATGGGACCATCGCTGTCCGCCCGGCGGCAAGCGGGTTCGCACGGCGCGTCGCACACGCGCCCGCAGATGGAACTGAAGGGATTGGTGGCCGTGATGGCCTCGAAGGCTTCCTCAACCTTGCCTTCCCAGATGTAACCGATGTAGGACGGTGCATCGGTGCCAATGGGGCAGGCTACCTGGCAGGGCGCTGGGACGAAGTTGATGTCCTGAATATCCTCGCGCAATCCTTCCGGCGTGGGGCCGGGTTCGATGCGCTGAATGTCGTAAACGTTGACGGCGCTCATGATGCTTTACGGAAACGTTGCTCTTGTTCTTGCGGTACGTAGGGCAACCGGGTGATGGCGGCCGCTTCGGGGGTGAGCGCGACCAGGTCATCGCGGCTTAACTTGTGCACATCGTCGTGACCGAGGGCGCGTGTCACCGCCGCCAACTGCCAGCGCACGGATTCCAGGTAGCGATGGATGTTCTGCGCTTCCACTGGCACGTTATAGCGCTTCTCGTGTTCGGGATCTTGCGTGGCGATGCCCACCACGCAGGAGCCCACGTGGCACTGCAAGCACGCGATGCAACCGCCCGCGATGATCGCACCCGTGCCCACCGCCACGGCGTGCGCGCCCAGCGCGATGGCCTTGGCGGCGTCCACGCCGTCCTTGATGCCGCCCATCAATACGATGGGCATCTTTCCCGTGGCGCCCAATTCGGCCAGCGCGTCCACGGCTTCCTGAATCGCGGAGAGCGTGGGGATGCCCACGTACTCCAGCACTTCGTGCGATGCCGCGCCGGTGGAGCCTTGCAACCCATCCAGCTCGACGAAGTCCAGGCCATCCTTATAGGCGATCTTGATGTCGTCGCGCACACGGCCCGCGCCAAGTTTTACGGAAATGGGAATGCGATAACTGGTTGCTTCGCGAAACTCTTCGATCTTGATGACCAGATCGTCCGCACCCAATACGTCGGGATGGCGCGAGGGCGAGCGCAAGTCGATGCCAGCTGGAATGCCGCGAATGCGCGCGATTTCCTTGGTGACCTTCTTCGCCATCAACTGGCCGCCGAGTCCGGGCTTGGCACCTTGGGAGATGTAGATCTCCAGGCCGTTGGCGCGGCGCATGTCGTGGATATTCCATCCCAGACGGCCGGACAAGCATTGATAGATGATCTGGTCGGCCGCCGCGCGTTGCTCATCGGACATGCCGCCTTCCCCCGTGTTCTCCGAAACGCCGGAGAGCTTGGAGGCGATGGCGAGCGCCACCTTCGTGGATTTGGATAAGGCGCCATAGCTCATGGGCGCGATGGTGACGGGCATGCTGAGCTTGATGGGGTTGGCCCCCTTGCGCCCGCCGATTTCAGTCTTGAGGGCGACCTTGTTCACCACGTCGCGGTCGTGCTGCATGCCCGCTATGTTCTTCCGAAATCCGATGTCGCTCAGGTGCGGTAGGGCACGCGAGGCGCCATAACCGCGTATGCGGTAGCGGCCGATGCGCGAGCGGATGTAGATGTCTTCCTGCACTTTCGCGTTCCAGTAGCCGGATACGGCGCCAGACGCCATGAAGAAAGGCACCTGCCTCGTTCGCGGCTCCGTGCGCGGATAGCGCAGCTTCTTGCCGGCATTGACGATCTTCTGCAGCACGCCCTTGAAAGGAATGCCGTAACGATCGAGAAATTGCGCGATGTCGTCCGCCTCCTCGCGCGGTAGGTCAATGAGTTGCGCATCGGTGCCCAACGATTGCAGTTTCCTCGCGATGTAAATGGAACCACCGGTCATGTCCTGGCCCACTTGCTCCCCGGAGTTTCCCAGGATGATGATGCGCCCGCCGTACATCATGTAACCCGCCATGAAGTTGGCGTTGCCGCAACAAAGCAGCGTGCCTTCCTTCATCACCTGTCCGGCGCGTGAACCCATGTTGCCCTTGACGATGACTTCCGCGCCGCGAATGGCCACGCCTGCAATGGCGCTGGCGTTACCGCTGACGACTATGGAGCCTTTCAGCATGTTGTCCGCCAAACCCCAGCCGACGTTGGCTTCCACTTCAAAACGCGGGCCATCGGTGAGGCCGGCGCAGAAGTAGCCCGCGGAGCCGCGTATCTTTACCTTGATGGGATGCGTCAGCCCCACGCCGATGTGATGGCGCGCATCGGGATTGATGACTTCCACGTCCTCGCCTGCCTCGCCCAGCAGGCGGAGTTTTTCGTTCGCGTCGCGAACGCTGAGTTGGGCTAGATCGAGCGTTGCCATGTGCGGAAGGTGCCGGGTGGGGGTTCGGTGGTGTTGAGCGCTTGTCCGGGGAACAGACGGTTGAGCGAAACTTCCTCGGAGGCGATGGCGATGATGTCGTCGGTCTCGTACATCACCATGGGTTTGGCGGCAAGGCGGTCCTTGGCGAAACCGATCTCGTCCTTGGTGGAAACCAGGAAGGAGAAGGTGCCGTCGAGATCTTCGATGGATTGCGCAAGGGCTTCTTGCAACGAGCGGCCATGCGAGAGTTTGTCGGCGAGATAGACCGCGATCAACTCGCTGTCGTTGCTGGTGTTGAAGGCGAAGCCGCGCTTTTCAAGGCGGCGGCGCATCTTGTAGTAATTGGTGATCTGGCCGTTGTGCACGATGGCCACATCGGCGAATCCGGTGGCCCAGAAAGGGTGCGAGGCATCGGGTGTCACGTCCGATTCCGTGGCGAGCCGCACGTGGCCGATGCCATGGGAGCCGTGGAAGTCGCGCACGTTGTAGACATCGTCCACGTCGTGGGCGCTGCCCGTGTCCTTGATGATGTCCAGGCTCTCGCCGATGGAGAACACCTTGGCGGCGTGCTCCATGTCGTAGGAGAACTTCTGCACGTCGCCGCCGAAGTGCACGATGACGCTGTAGCTTGTGCCCGCGCGCTCGTCAGATAGGATCGTGGCGTTGTGATCGCGTAGCTGCGCTTTGATCTCGGCGACTTTGGCGTCCGCCTCGCTGCCAGCACCTACGAAAAAGCGCAGCCGCAACTCACCGGGATTCGCATGGTGATACAGCGCGAAGCCAGTGGAATCCGGGCCGCGGTGCTGGCAGCCATCCAGCATGCTGATGAGAGATTTGCCCACGAGGGCGTCCGCGCCGGGGCGCTTGAACATGATTCCTGCTATTCCGCACATGATGTCACCTTTAGGTCATCGTAAGTCTACAAACAACGTCTACCACGGAGGCAAAGCGTTAGCCTTCACTGAAAAGGAGCCGCTTCAGTGCCCCACTGAAGCGGCTCCTTTTTCTCCCGTAAGTTGATACTGCTCGAACCGCGACAACCGAAACCCTTTGATCAAGTCGTGATCGCGGTCGTTGAACAGCGTGTAACTCATGGTCTTGCCACTCACGGGCGTTGCTTTGAATCCCCAGGTGCCCCAGCCCGCATCCAGATAGAAACCTTCCACCGGTGTCTTGCCCATGATGGGAGCGAAATCCGGAGTCATGTCCGCCAAGCCGGCCCACTGGCGAACGATCTTCGCCGTGGATAGGAAGGGGAACATATCGAGGATGTGAGCGCAGAGGCCCTCCGCGAAGTCGAGCGTGGAGCGGGTGTTCTGCACTTCGTAGGGATCCAGCGATGCACCCATCACCAGTTCGCCGCGGGCCGATTGGCTGATGTAGATGTGCAAGCTGCCCGAAACGAAAATCTCGTTGAGCCAGGGTTTCATGGGTTCGCTCACCATCGCTTGAAGGGGGTGGACGTATATGGGCGAACGCAAGCCCACCATGTTCAAGATGCGAGGCGTGAATCCCGCCACGGCGCACAAAACCTTTTTGGTGGCCACGTAACCGCGCGTCGTGTGCACGCCTACCACCTTGCCGCCTTTTACATCGATGCCCGTTACTTCGGTCTGCTGGTGAATCTCCACCCCGCGCTGGTCCGCGCCGCGACCATAACCCCAGGCCACCGCATCGTGGCGTGCGATGGCGCCCGGCGCGTGATATAGGGCGCCGAGAATGGGGGCATGGCCCGCGCAAGTCAGATCGATGTGCGGACAGGCTTTCTTGATGAACTCGGGACCCACCACTTCGCTGTCCACGCCGAAGTGCTTGTTGACCTCCGCCCGCCAGCGGGCGGTGCGCATGGCGGAATCCGTGTGCGCCAGGGTGAAGTGCCCGCGCGTGGAGTAGAAGAGGTTCAGGTCGAAATCCTGGGCCAGATCTTGGTAGAGCCGTACGCTCTCATCGTAAAAGGCCACGCCTTCGGGGGTTAGGTAGTTGGAGCGGATGATGGTGGTATTGCGCCCGGTGTTGCCGCCACCCAGGTAGCCCTTCTCCAGCACGGCTACATTGCTGAGTTTGTAGTCCCTGGCAAGATAGTAAGCGCTCGCCAAACCGTGCCCGCCGGCGCCGATGATCACGGCGTCGTAGGTGAGTTTGAGCCGCTCCGGGACGCGAAACATGCGCGGTTCCGGGTGCTCGCGGCTCAAGGCAAAACGCAGTAGCCCTAGGGCCATGGGGAAAGGTTGTGGGGGAAGAGAGGGGTCTATTTTCCTTGCCACCTGCCATGGGTGTCAAGAATGGCATTCAATAATATTTCTTAGCAGGAAACCTGCCCAAGGCGCTATTTTGCCGGCAACCGGTACAAGTCCCAGCGTAAGCTGGCAATCCGGTAGGCGTCCACCAAGGAGATGACGTAGATGAACACCCCGCCGGCGTGGCGGCCAAGGAAGGACTGCGCCGACGTCGTCAGATGGTAACTCACGATGGCGAGCGAGATCACGAAGAACACGAAGACGATGGCGCGCGTTGCATTGTTGTTGAGCACTTGGCCCATGCCCGGTAGCAGCGCCGCCACGGCGAGCACCGCCCACGGATTGAGAGGAGGTTTGGGCGCGGGCGCGTTAGAGGCCATGGGCGTGGATTGTATTGGCTAGCGCGCTTGCGCGCGACAGCAGGAGTTGCAGTAATGCGGTTGGCGCGCCATCGGTATCGAAATGCCCGGCGCGAAGCACCAAGTACTCCGCCCGCCGCGCTTGCGACAGTTGGTACACCAAGCGCACGCCTTTTGGCGTCACGAGAAGTTCCTTCGCGCGCGGATCGGCGAAGAACTCGCACGCATGTTCCGATAGCGATTCCAAGGCGGCGCGCGGCGCGCTGCACTTGATGGTCAATTCCGTGGGCCACCCAGGAAGAGAATCAAGACGGTAGGGCAGCTGCCCGCCAGGCGAGTAGAACTCCGTACTTTGGCTGCGAGCGAGGATGTCCAAATGCGGAAATTCGCCTAGATCCGCCCGCAACGAAACCGTGATCCACAGGGAGGGCACCTTACGGAAGGTGGCATCGTCACGGAACAAACTCACCTCCGCGGCCTTGCCCGCGAACCGGCCACGCAAGACCGGGAACCCGTCCCCGGCAAGGGTTTTCTCGCACTCCACAAGCGAAGAATTCTCGCAGCCAAGAACATTGGTGCGCCAGGCCTCATACCGGCGCCGGTCTCGCAGGTGCATCCAGACCAGTACACTTCCCAATAACAGCGCGATGACCAGCAGTTCGAATTTCATCGGTTAATATTGCAACGTGCTATGGGCACACTGGTGCGTCCGGGGAAGCAAGAGGTGCCTGGTATTGGAGCATCGATTGGGGGCTAGATCATGAAACGATTCGAGTTAATCCAAACGCCAGACCGCCGCAAAGCCTGTACGGACAGCCGGAAAATTTCCGACCGCCGCGCAAGGAGCGAGCACCGCCGTTACATTGCGCGAATTGCTGGACGAAGCCCACGCCCGAATCCGCGCGCTGCAACGGACCGTGGAGGCCCTAGGCGAGCCGGTCTGATAATAAATAGGGCTTTGCGGCCGTAAAGAGGCAACGCGATAACAAATCTTCAACCGCGAGAGGCACGACGCCTTGGCCGCGATGATTTCAACCAGCCCACGCTCAAGGTGGCCAAGCACCTGATCGGCAAGTTCATCGTGCGGCGGCATGGGCGCCATCTACTTTGCGGGATGATCACCGAAGCCGAGGCCTACAAGGGGCCCAGGGACAGAGCGGCGCATTCCTTCGGCGGGCGGCGCACGGCGCGGGTGGAACCGCTCTACGGCGAGGGCGGCACGGTGTACGTCTACCTGATTTATGGCATGCATTGGATGCTCAACTTCAGCACCGCTGGCGCGGGTCTTCCTGAAGGTGTTTTGATTCGCGCAATCCTTGCTCGCATGGACGGAGAAGACAAATATCTCGCGGGACCAGGGCGGGTCACGAAGTATCTTGCCATCGGCAAGTCCCTTGATCGCGCGGACAGTACATCGTCGAAAAAAATCTGGATCGAGGACCGCGGTGTTCGAATTCCAAAGAAAGCGATCCAGCGCGGGCCGCGCATCGGCATCGGCTACGCCGGGGATTACTGGGCTGCCCGGCCGTGGCGGTTCTGGATCGGCGTAGTCGTGGCATCCCATGCCGCGGCGCGGATCTAATGCCGTTATGCGAGCACCGGAAACGACTCGCTCTTCGCTCCTCAATATCCCTTGGGCCTTGGCCAATTCATGGTGAACTGGTCGCCCCGCTTTACGTACTTGTAGCGGTGAAACGCGAACCAGACCGAAGCCAGAATGTAGAATGCCATGATGGATAACAGCATGTCGCTGTAGCCCAGGTAGGTGGCGAAGTACACCGCCGCGCAGAGTACGAGCAAGATGATCGCTGTCCACGGGTGGAAGGGATGCACGTAGCCACGGTGGATGGTACCCAGGGGCCAGAGCTTGCGGAAGCGCAGCATGTTGAAGGACATGAAGGTGTAGCCCAACAAGCCGGAGAGGATGGAGAAGCCGATCACGAGGTCCAGCCGGGTGTAGAACAGCAGCGCGAACACCACGGCGATGGGGATGAGGAAGATGATCGCCCGGTAGGGCGTGCGGTAGCGCGGGTGCACCGCGCCGAACCACTCGGGCATGTAACGGTCGCGGCCCATGGAGAACCAGGAGCGCGAGGCGTCGTTGATACATCCGTTGGCCGACGCCAGCGCGGCGAATAGCGTACCGACGAACATGATGGCTTGCAGCCCACCGCCGCCCGTGAGTTTCGCCGCGTCGTAGAGCGGGGTGTACGCTTGGCCGAGATACTGCCAAGGCATCAACCCGGAGGCGACATACCATGTGATGGAGGCGGCGATCAACAGGGTGATCATTCCGCTCATCGTGCCGAGGGGGATGGAGCGTCCCGCCGAGCGTACTTCTTCCGCAGCCTGGCAGGTGCCTTCGATGCCAAGGTAGTACCACATGCCGAATTGCAACGCGCCGATGGCGCCTATCCATCCGTAGGGCAGATCGGTGAACAGCTCCTTGTGCAGCAAAACCTTGCCGGGTTGGAACGGTGACACGCTGAAGAACAGCACGATGATGGACAGGAACGCAATGGCAGTGATCACGAAGTTGACGTTGAGCGTCGCGTACACGCCACGGTAGTTGAGCCAGGCCAGCACGGCGATGGAGAGTACGATGAAGGGTTTGACGTCGAGATCCGCGAATCCCGTCTCCCCGGCGAAGGACTTGATCAAATCCCCCACCACGATGGCGTTGCTTGCCTCCAGCATGGTGTACGCCATCACCAAGTACAAGCCTACGTTGAAGGCCATGAGCGGGCCGATGATGTGTTTCGCTTGCGTGTATTGCCCGCCCGCGGCGGCCACGGTGGAAGTGACCTCGGAGTCGATCATGGCCACGCAGGTGTAGAGCAGGCCGATATACCAGCACGCGATGAGCGCGCCCCAAGCGCCGCCCTTGGCCAAGGAGAAATTCCAACCCGTGAACTCTCCCACCAAGACGATGCCCACGCCAAGTGCCCATACGTGAACGGGCCCCAGGACTTTTCTCAGACTTATGCGTTGCCCGCCGCCCTGCGCCGCTGTCGTTGCCGCCATCCTCTTCTCCCGTCTTGTGCCTATTCCTCGCCTTCGCGGGAACTCATTAGAAAGTCTTCCTGGTATTGCTTATTGACCGCGATGGCGTCGGCGATCATCCAGCCAAAGAGCAGGAGGGAAATGATCCACGCGGCATAGTTGAGCAAGGTCCATGGGTTCATGTTCATTCCTTTCCAAAGCGCTCGGCGATGACCTCCCGGTATTCGCGGTCGGAGATGCGCAGGAGAAGCAGAAAATACCCAACGATCACGATGGCGGTGATCCACAGCCAGTGGGAGCCCAGATCCTTGGCGAAATCGAATTTGGTTTCGATGAGCCCTTTTGCGTCGGCGGGTTTCTTTCCGAGTTTCTCCCATTGTTGCGCTTGCACGGTGCCTTGCCCCAGGCTTTCCCAGGTGGGTTCGGCGGGCGCGGGCTGCTCAGCGGCAGGGGGCGCGGCGGCCTGCTCCGCAGCCTGCTTCTTCTTCAGCTCGAAGGGTAGCAACAAGCATAGGAATAGCAGCGCCAGGATCAGCAAGCTGTCGGCGATTTGCCCTGCGCCGCTTTGTCTTGGGGGTCGGTATGCCATCTCATGCCTCCTCGTCCATGTGGCGAATATCCAGGCCGTAGATATGCTCCTTATCCTTCCGGTAATGCCGGATCATGGCGATCATGGAAGCGGTGTTGAACAAGAGCAGTAGCGCCGCCCCAATGATGAGTACTACTCGCATGCCGGGGCTTGCGATCAACGGGGCTATGGCGAAATAGACAAACAAGATGGTGAGCCAGAGCACGACGACGAAGGCGAGTGCCATGGCGCGGTCACGCGAGAACATGCTCTCCACGCGGGTGGATAAAGCAGGATCCATCGATTTCTCCTCCAACTTATTTATGAGCCGGGGTGAACCCCGTGCAACATTCTTTCTAGCGGAGATATATCTACGTCTCGTTCGGCGTGCTGTCAATAAAATTCGATGTTGCGGCGCGAAACGAGACGCGAGGAGCGGATGCTTAGAACCGAACGCTTACGCCGGTGCTGGCGGCCCAATCCGCCGCCAACTGGACACCATTGACGTGTTGGTAGAGGGGGAGTTGCAAGAAGCCGTAGAGGCGCACGTTCCTGCTCGCGGACACGCTGATGCCGGGTGAGAAGAAGACGAACTTTGCGCCCGAGTCACCGGATTCCGCTTCTTCCCCCCGGTCACTTCGCCCGGCGCAATTTTCTTGGTGCCCGCCCGCCGGTGGTCTTGATCCACGTATTCGAAGCGCAAGTCCAGCCGCGTTGTGCCATCCAGTAACACGCCTTGCGCTTCCCAGCCGGTGTTGATGGCACATACGGCTTGTCCGCAATTGGCGGCACTATGAGTGCTGAAGACGGCGGATGCGAGAAGAACGGACGAAACCAGTAACAGCCGGGGCATCTGTTGTGTTCAGGAAAATTGTAGTGACGGGCATCCTAACGATTGCTGGAGCACCTGGGAATGCGATATGTTGCCACACCCCCGGAAAATGCCGCCACCACGCTCCCCGCGGCCTATGCAATGGTGCTGACCGCCATCCCCCTTGTAGCCTATTCCTTGTTAGTGGTTCGCTATTGTTTGGCGCCGAGGGCGATCGCGCGAGCTTTCGCCGCGTCCGCCGCGCTTCGGTCCGCATCATTGGGCAACCAGCCTTGGAGGTTATCCCGCAGGATATTCGCCAGCGCATCGATCCATTGCGGGCGTTCGTTCAGGCAGGGAACGTAGTGGAACTCTCCGCCGCCGGCTTTCAGGAACGCGGCTTTATTCTCCATGGCGATCTCTTCCAGGGTCTCTAAGCAATCGGAGACGAAGCCGGGGCATATCACGTCGAGGCGGTTCACCTTTTCCTTGCCCAGCTTGCGCATGGTCTCGATGGTGTAGGGCTTCAACCACTCCGCCTTGCCGAAGCGCGACTGGAAGGTCACCAGGTAATTCTCCGGCTTCATGCCTAGGGCCTCGGCGATGAGCCGTGCTGTTTTCTGGCATTCGCAATGGTAAGGATCGCCGCGTTCCAGGGAGAACTTCGGTAGCCCGTGAAAACTCATCAGCAGTTTTGTGGGCCGGCCGTTCGCCAACCAATAATCCTGCACGCTCTGGGCCACGGCCTCTATGTAGGCTGGGTGATCGTGAAAGTGCTTGACCCAACGCAACTCCGGCTGGTGGCGCATCTTGGAGAGCGCCGCGCTCAACGCATCGAAAGCGCTGGCGGTGGTGCTGGCGGCATACTGAGGATAAAGCGGCATGGCGAGAATTCGCGCGCAGCCCGCCTGCTTGAGCTTGGCGAGACCTTCTTCGATGGAGGGCGTGCCATGGCGCATGCCATAAGCAACGAGAGCGGAGGGCTTGATCGTGGCCCCCAGGTTGCCCTTGACCAAGCTTACCTGCCGCTCCGTATGGAACTTCAGAGGCGAGCCGTCCTTGGTCCAGATCTTGGCGTATTTCGAAGCCGATTCCTTGGGCCGCGTGCGCAAGATCGCGCCGTGCAAGATCATCCACCAGAGAGCGCGCGGAATTTCCACAACTCTCGGGTCCCAAAGAAATTCCGCGAGGTACTTGCGTACGGCAGGCGCCGTGGGTGCATCCGGTGTGCCGAGGTTGATCAAGAGAACGCCTAGACGCGCAACTTGGTCATGCTTGAACGCAGGTTCGGACAAGAAGGGCACGCTTACTCCAGAGATCGCGCGCGCTGGCTCGCCATGGCGCTCGACAGCAGCTTGGCGGTGATCTCCACGATGGGGATCACCCGGTCGTAGGCCATGCGGGTGGGCCCGATGACGCCCACGGTTCCCAGCACTTCGCCATCCACCGTGTAGGGCGCCGTGATGACCGCGCATTCGTCGAGCGGTACGAGACCGGATTCTCCGCCGATGTAGATCTGGATGCCTTGCGCGCGGCCGCCAGCGTCGAGCAATTGCAACAGGCCAGTGCGGTGCTCGAAGAGGTCGAAGAGCTTGCGCAGACTGGTCACGTTGGAGGAAAGATCCTGGACGTGCAGCAAATTGTGCTCGCCGGACAATACATAATCCTCGCCCTTCTGGTCGGTGGGGTCATCGCCCGCTTCCAGGGCGCTGGAGAGCAATTGGGTCATGTCGTCGCGCAAACGCTTTAATTCGCCGCGCAGGCGCAGCTTCATTTCCTCGAAGGTGAGGCCGGCGTAGTTCTGCGCCAGGAAGTTGCTGGCCTCCACCAGCTCCGAGTTGCTGTAGGCGCGCTCCGTGAGCACCACCCGGTTTTGCACGTCGCCTTCGGAGGTCACCATGATGAGCAAGATGCGCTTTTCCGCCAGCCGCAGAAACTCGATGTGGCGCACCCGCGTGTTCTTGCGTTTGGGTGTCATGACCACGCCGGCGAACTGCGTGAGCGCGGAGAGCAAATGGGAGGCGGACTGGACGAGCCTTTGCGTGCTGTCGGGCTGCAGTTGGTGCTCGAGATGGTTCAGTTCAGCACGGTCCAGCGGCTTGACGGTGAGCAGGCAGTCCACGAACAGCCGGTACCCGCGAGGCGTGGGAATGCGGCCCGAGGAGGTGTGGGGACTCGCCACGAACCCCATCTCCTCCAGGTCCGCCATGGTGTTGCGGATGCTGGCGGCGCTCAAGTCCAGGCCGGAGAATTTGGAGAGCGTTCTGGATCCCACGGGTTCGCCCTCGGCGATGTAGCGTTCGACGAGAGTCTTCAGTAGCGCTTGGGCGCGTTCGCTTAGGAGAGCTTTGTCATTCATAATGCGGGAAATTCTACTCGTTGCGACTTAGACCATCGCATACACATGCCCAGTTCCTTCCAAACCATCGCCCTCATTGGAAAGTATAAAAGCCCGGAGATCGCCGGGCCCTTGCTTGAACTCGCCCAGTTTCTACGCTCCCGTGGTGTTCGGGTCGTGGTGGACTCGCTGACCGCCGCCCATATCGGGCGCGACGGCATCGAGGTGATTCCCCTGGAGGAGATCGGCACGGTGGCCACGCTTGCCATCGTTATCGGGGGAGACGGTACCATGCTTAACATCGCGCGTGCGCTGGCCCCGCACGACGTGGCCTTGGTGGGCGTCAACCAGGGGCGTCTAGGGTTCTTGACGGACATTTCGATCGATTCTATGTCCGAAACCATCGCGGAGATTCTAGACGGCCACTTCGTGGTGGAACCCAGGATGCTACTGGACACCGAGGTGTTTCGAGGCGAGCAATCCTTGAACCGGTTGCTGGCCTTCAACGATGCCAGCGTGAGCAAGGGGGCCGAGGGCGGCCTCATCGAGCTGGAGGTGAGGATCGACGGCCAATTCGTCTACTACCTGCGCGCCGACGGCCTGATCGTCGCCACTCCCACGGGGTCGACTGCCTACGCTTTGTCGGCCAGCGGGCCCATCCTTCACCCCGCGCTCAGTGTGATCGCCCTGGTTCCGGTGTGCCCGCACGCCCTTGGCAACCGGCCCATCGTCATCTCCAGCGAGAGCGTGATCGAAATCTTGATGCACCATTGCCCGGATTCGCGCGTGCATTTCGACAGCCACTCCCACCTCGTGCTGGAACCTGGGGACCGCATCGTCTTGCGCCGTTACGAGCGCCCGGTTCGCCTGTTGCATCCGCGTGGTCATAGCTACTATCACATGCTGCGCCAGAAGCTGCATTGGAGCGAAGTGCTGTAGTCTCTTGCGGATTCAGTGGTGACGGATTTGGAGAAATTTTCGATGCGCGGCACTCTGGTTTGGGGGGCTCAACAAGGGGATCACCCCTTGTTCCTTCTGGGGGATAGGGTCTCTCCCCTTGTTCGTAACATGCTTGTTGCCGAGGCGAGTGCATCCGCTTTGGTTCCGGCTCTGCCGGCTTAGGAGTATGTTGCGCGCCCTGCACATTCGCGATTTCGTCATCGTAGACAAGCTCGAGCTGGGGTTTGCCGGCGGGTTTACCGTGCTCACCGGTGAAACCGGAGCTGGCAAGTCCCTATTGGTGGATGCCCTGTCCTTGGTGCTGGGCGAGCGCAGCGACACCGAGTGGGTGCGAGAAGGGGCGCAAAAGGCGGAGATCAGCGCCGAATTCGACCTTTCGCAACGGCCCCAACTGCGCGAGGCGCTCAAGGCGCAAGATCTGGACGACGGTAACCAACTCGTTCTGCGCCGTGTGCTCGAACGCGCGGGCCGCAGCCGGGCTTATGTGAATGGCAGGCCGGGCACCTTGCAGCAACTCAAGGAAATTGGAGAATCGCTGGTGGATATTCACGGCCAGCATATGCATCAGTCGTTGCTGCGGCGCGAAGCCCAGCGCACGCTGGTGGATGGTTTCGCGGGCGCCACCAAGCTGGCGGCCGGTGTGGCTCAAGCCTATCGTTCCTGGCAGGCGCTGCGCGCCGCGCGGGATAGTTTTGAAAAGAACGCCGCCAGCTTGAAGCGCGAGCGCGAGGAAGTGGAAGACCAAGTGCTGGAACTCAAGGGCCTGAAGGTGAGCGCCACCGAGTGGGATGAACTCGATGCCGAGCACCGGCGCTTGGCGAATTGCGCGGGACTCATCGAAACCGCGCAGGAGAGCTTATCCATCCTGTCGGAGGCAGAGGCGACCGTGCTGGGTACATTGCGCGGGGTGACGCACAAGTTGGAAGCCGCCGCGCAAATCGATCCCGCTCTGAAGCCTTCCTTGGAATTGGTGGAATCCGGGCGGATTCAACTTCAAGAGGCAGTCCACGCACTGCGGCATTATCGTGACCGTTTGGACATCGATCCGCAACGGCTGTCCGAGGTGGAGAGCCGCATTCTGGCATTGCACGCCACCGCGCGCAAATTTCGCGTGCGGCCCGCGCAACTCGCGAGCACGCTCGTGGAGCTTGAAGAGAAATTGAGCACCCTGGCCTTGGCCGGAGATCATGAGGCGTTGGCCAAGAAGGAAGCGCAAGCCAAGGAAACCTTCACGATTCTGGCGAAGGAACTGAGCACGAAGCGCGCGGCGGCCGCCCAACTACTCTCTCAGCGCGTGACGCAACATCTCCAGCAGCTGTCCATGGCGGGCAGTGCCATCGAGGTGTGCTTGGAAGCGCTGGATGAGCCCGCCAGCCACGGTTTGGAGCGAATCGAATTCATGGTGGCCACGCACAGCGGCGGCACGCCGCGCAGTTTGGGAAAAGTGGCTTCGGGCGGAGAGCTATCGCGTATCAGTCTCGCGATTCAAACCGTGACCAGCCAGGTGGCCGATGTACCCACTTTGATTTTCGACGAAGTCGATGCTGGGATAGGGGGCGGTGTCGCGGAAATCGTGGGGCGCATGATGCGCGATCTTGGGGCCACGCGGCAGGTCATGTGCGTGACTCATCTGCCACAGGTGGCGGCGGCGGCGAACACACAATGGCGGGTATTCAAGCAAGAAAGCACGAACGGAATCCGCAGCGCGGTTCAAACCCTGAGCGAGGGCGAGCGGGTGGAAGAGGTGGCGCGGATGCTGGGCGGTGTCAAGATCACCGCAACCACCCGCAAACATGCCGCGGAGATGATCGGCACGCTGGCGGGGTAGTGTAGTGCTTCGCTCACTAGCTACGGCTTGCGGTGGGAGCAACCGGTTTTGGTGCACGTGGCAAATATTTGCAGCGAGTGCTCCTGGATCAGAAATCCGCGGTCCTTGGCGACCTTGGTTTGGCGCTTTTCGATCTCGGCGTCGAAGAACTCTTCCACATGACCGCATTGCACGCACACCAGGTGGTCGTGGTGCCCGCCTTCGTTCAGTTCGAATACCGCCTTGCCCGCCTCGAAACGGTGGCGGATGAGGATGCCCGCATGCTCGAACTGGGTGAGCACCCGGTAGATCGTGGCCAAGCCGATGTCCACGCCCTCCTTCAGCATCAGCTTGTAAACGTCCTCCGCCGTCATATGGCGGGTGGCCGAACCCTCGAACAAATCGAGAATCTTCAACCGGGGGAGCGTGACTTTGAGACCACTGGTCTTCAAATCGTGGGGCGGCTTGCTCATGGAAGCGAAAATCCGGCGGGACTGTGATTGCGTATCATAATGGGTTCTCCGCGCAAATGCTCGCGAGATGAATTCGCGCGCGGCCGTGCTCAACTTTTTCTTGGCATCATTCCATGCATGTATTCGTTCGCTTGTCGTTACTCTGCGCCATGGGTTTCCCGCTCGGTGGTTGCTTCCTCGTGCCGCACAAAATCGACGTGCAGCAAGGTAACTATGTCGACCAGGCCATGCTGGCCAAACTCAAGACCGGCATGACCAAGTCCCAAGTGCGTTATGTTCTGGGTACGCCCTTGGTGACCGATCCTTTTCATCCCGAGCGTTGGGATTACGCTTACATGGATCGTCCGAACGGAAAACTGAAGGCCTCGCGCCGGGTGACGGTGATCTTCGAAGGCGAGCGCTTGCGCCGCTTGGAAGGGGATGCCACGCCCTTGTCCGGTGGAGGGGATGGAAAATCGGCGCTACCGGAAAACAATTCACGCATGGGCGGGTGACGAACATGATCAAGGTAGTCGTCGCGGGTGCGTCAGGGCGCATGGGGCGCGCGTTGATCGAGGGCGTGCAACAAAATCCCGGCATGACCTTGCACGGAGCGTTGGATCGCGGCGACAGCCCGGTCATTGGGCACGACGCTGGAGAAGCCCTTGGCCAGCGCTGCGCAGTGAGCGTCTCGGCGGATATCGAGGCCACCGTGAAGGGTGCCGGTGTATTGATCGATTTCACCCGTCCCGATGGCACCTTGGCCCACCTTGACGCCTGTGTGCGCCAGGGCGTGAGCATGGTCATCGGTACCACCGGTTTCAACACCGAACAAAAACACCGCTTGGCCGAAGGCGCGCGCAGCATTCCCATCGTGTTCGCGCCCAACATGAGCGTGGGGGTCAACGTGTTGCTGCGGCTTCTTGAAGTGGCGGCACAAGCCTTGGGAGACGACTACGACGTGGAAGTGATCGAAGCTCACCACCGCCACAAAGTGGATGCGCCCTCGGGCACGGCCCTGCGCATGGGTGAAGTACTCGCCAAGGCGCTCCAGCGCAACCTCGCCGACGTGGCCGTCTACGGCCGCGAGGGCGTGACCGGCGAGCGCAACACCAAGACCATCGGCTTCGCCACTATCCGTGGTGGCGATATCGTGGGCGATCACACCGCCCTTTTTGCCGGTACCGGCGAGCGCATCGAAATCACTCACAAAGCGTCTTCCCGCACCACCTTCGCGCAGGGAGCGCTACGTGCCGCCGTCTGGCTCTCGAACCGCAACCCAGGGCTCTACGACATGCATGACGTCTTGTCGCTTAAAGGCTGACTAAGGCTGGTCCGTTTGTCAGAGTGTCCACGCGCTGGGCGAACCAACCATACATAGGGAGGAGACGAGCATGAAAACAGCGAGAAGATGGGCGTTATTGCTGGCCGGTATGGCCAGTTGGACGTGCGCGCAGGCAGTGGATTTGCGGCCGGTGCTGAAGGCGGGGGCCGAGTTCGGGGGAGACAAACTGTTTACGCTTGTCTTCACGGACGGTTCGACCAAGAACGTCAAGGCACACGACGGGTTTTCCTTGGGGGGAGGCGCATCCTTCCTAAACGAGAGCAAATCCTTCGAGATCGAAACCACCCTGTCTTACAAGTTCCATTTCACCAATGCCAGCAACGGCGATGTGACGTGGAGCCGAATTCCCCTGGACGTTATGGGTTTCTACCGCTTTTCGAGAGTGCGCCTGGGAGGCAGGCTAATATGTCATCTCTCACCGAGGGCAAAAGGCAGCGGCGTTGCCAGCAACCTCGATATCCAGTTCGATAACGCGGCGGGCCTCGTCCTTCAGGCGGATTATCTTTTCTCCGGAAAGGAATCGGGGCAGGACATTTACTAGGGCTTGAGGTTCACTTCACTCAAGTACAAGGAGAAACTCACCGGTGTATCCGTCGATAGTAACGGCGGAGGATTGCAGGTGGGGTACAGGTTCTGAGCATTTACGCTGGAGAGCCTAAAGACAACCGCCGTTGAAACCCTTGCTTCCTAAACCCTCTGACCACGGAACACACGGAAATTTCTTGGTTGTTTTACGCCTCGTCCGTGTGTTCAGTGTATTCCGTGGTCAATGCTTTTGACTTCCGAAATCTCTGAGGATGCAAGAGGCAAGGATTGGCCCCTACCGCGGGCCATGATGGGCGAAGAGTAATGGGGGGGATGTGATAATGACAGAACCCTCGACCCCACACCAGCCTGCCGGAATACGCACGGATCCATGCTATTACCCAGGAATGATGCGCCGTGGTGCATTTGCATACGAATCGGAGGAAGCTGGGAGCGAACTGGAGGCGCTCGCCGACGCGGCGAAAGCCGCGGCGGAACGGTCAGGCGCGAGCATTGATGACGCGTTGGCATTCACCAAGGCTAGTAATGAGCGCATTGCCTTGATGGAGGCCCAGATCGAGCTCCTGACCTCGGCCGCTCTGGTGAAGAGGATCAGGGCCCGCTAGCCGCGCGCCCAGTTCGGGAAGATCTCCCGCGCCGCTTGCCCTGCTCGGGCGCGGGCGGTTAGAATCCAACCTCAACCAGCGGGGCCCGTGCAAACGCGCCCCGTTTTATTACGCCCTTTGTTTTCGCCCCCTAACGAGACGCCTTGATTACGCACGCCCCCGCCCTCCTTGCGCTTGCCGACGGCACGCTGTTTCGGGGTATTTCCATGGGCGCGGAAACCGCCAGCGCGGGCGAAGTGGTGTTCAACACGGCGATGACGGGTTACCAGGAGATCTTGACGGATCCGTCTTATGCCCGCCAGATCGTCACGCTGACCTATCCCCATATCGGGAACGTTGGGATTAATCCGGAGGACATGGAGGCATCCAAGGTCTACGCCGCGGGCTTGGCGATTCGGGATTTGCCGAGACGGGCGAGCAATTGGCGGATGACGCAATCCCTTTCGGAGTACCTGAAGGCTCAAGGCGTTCCTGGCATCGCGGGCATCGATACACGCAAGCTCACGCGAGTGTTGCGTGATAAGGGCGCGCAGGGCGGCTGTCTTATGACGGGGAAGGTGGACGAAACCGAGGCGCTGCGTAAGGCGCGGGGTTTTCCTGGGCTTGCGGGGATGGACTTGGCGAAAGTGGTGTCGAGCGAGTCGGCCTACGAGTGGAACGCGACGCAGTGGTCACTTGATTCCGGCTACGGTAGGCAAAGCGCCCCCAAGCACCACGTCGTAGCCTTCGACTACGGCGTCAAGCGCAATATCCTGCGCATGCTCGCATCTCGCGGTTGCCGCGTTACGGTGCTGCCCGCGCAATCCAGCGCGAAGGACGCCCTGGCGCACAAGCCTGACGGGATTTTTCTATCCAACGGCCCGGGCGACCCCGAGCCTTGCGACTACGCCATACGTGCCATCCGCGAGCTGCTTGAGCGGAACATTCCGATTTTCGGTATCTGCCTGGGCCATCAACTGCTGGGCCTCGCAAGCGGCGCTAAAACCTTGAAAATGAAGTTCGGCCATCACGGCGCGAATCATCCGGTGCAGGATCTGGACACGGGCCGTGTGATGATCACCAGCCAGAACCACGGCTTCGCGGTGGATCAAGCCACATTGCTCGCGAATGCGCGCGTCACCCACGTGTCGCTCTTCGATGGCAGCCTGCAAGGCTTCGAGCGCACCGACAAGCCGGCTTTTTGTTTCCAAGGCCACCCCGAAGCGAGCCCAGGGCCCCACGACGTCGGTTACCTCTTCGACAAGTTCGTGCGGATGATGGAGAAGAAACATGGGTGAGGCGATAGGCGATCGGAGTAGGGCCTGGCGCCGCACCGGTTTTCCGCCTCACGCCTCACGCCTCACGCCTCACGAATACGATGCCTAGACGCACCGATCTCCAAACCATCCTCATCATCGGCGCCGGCCCCATCGTCATCGGCCAAGCCTGCGAGTTCGACTATTCCGGAGCGCAGGCCTGCAAGGCCCTGCGGGAGGAGGGTTACCGGATCGTTCTGGTGAATTCCAACCCGGCCACGATCATGACGGACCCCGAGACCGCCGATGCGACCTACATCGAGCCCATCACTTGGCAGATGGTGGAGCGGGTCATCGCGCAGGAGCGGCCCGATGCCGTGTTGCCCACCATGGGCGGCCAGACGGCGCTCAACTGCGCCTTGGATCTGGCGCGCAACGGCGTGCTGGAGCGCTATGGGGTGGAGATGATCGGCGCCACCAGCGAGGCCATCGACAAGGCCGAAGACCGCGAAAAATTCAAGGCGGCCATGACGCGCATCGGATTGCAGTCGCCACGTTCCATTCTGGCTCACGATATGGAGGAGGCGTCGCGGGCGCAAGCCGAACTGGGCTTTCCCGTGGTGATCCGGCCCTCTTTTACCCTCGGCGGCAGCGGCGGAGGGATCGCCTACAACAAGGAAGAGTTCGCCACCATTTGCGAACGCGGCTTCCAAGCCTCGCCCACCAAGCAGTTGCTGGTGGAAGAATCCGTCATCGGCTGGAAAGAGTTCGAGATGGAAGTGGTGCGCGACCGCAAGGACAACTGCATCATCGTGTGCTCCATCGAGAACCTCGACGCCATGGGTGTGCATACGGGCGACTCCATCACGGTGGCGCCCGCGCAAACGCTCACCGACAAGGAATACCAGATCATGCGCGATGCTTCCATTGCGGTGCTGCGCGAGATCGGCGTGGATACAGGGGGGTCGAACGTGCAGTTCGCCATCAACCCGCGCGACGGGCGCATGGTAGTGATCGAGATGAATCCGCGCGTGTCGCGCTCATCCGCCTTGGCCTCCAAGGCCACGGGCTTCCCCATTGCCAAGGTGGCGGCGAAGCTGGCCGTGGGTTATACGCTCGACGAATTGAAGAACGACATCACTGGCGGCGCCACACCGGCGTCCTTCGAACCCACCATCGATTACGTGGTGACCAAGGTGCCGCGCTTCGCTTTCGAGAAATTCCCGCGGGCCAACGACCGGCTCACCACTCAGATGAAATCCGTGGGCGAGGTCATGGCCATGGGCCGCACGCTGCAAGAATCCTTGCAAAAAGCGCTGCGTGGTTTGGAAACAGGCGTGGAAGGCTTCGACGAGATGACCCAAGACCGCGATCAGATCGAGCGCGAGCTGGCCGATCCCGGACCTCACCGCCTGTGGTACGTGGGCGATGCTTTCCGCGTGGGGATGTCCGTGGAGGAGATCCACGCCATCTCCCACATCGATCCGTGGTTCCTGGTGCAGATCGAAGAGATTATTCAAGCGGAACAGCGTCTGCGCGGAGCGCGCTTGGCGGATTTGAGCGCGGATGTCATGCGCCAATTGAAGCGCATGGGTTTCGCGGACCGGCGCTTGGCGAAATTGCTGGGTGCAGCGCAGACCGAAGTGCGGCAGCGCCGCCACGCCCTCGGTGTGCGCCCCGTCTACAAGCGCGTGGATACGTGTGCCGCGGAATTCGACACCAGCACCGCTTACATGTATTCCACCTACGAAGAGGAATGCGAGGCGCGGCCCACGAATCGCAAGAAGATCATGGTGCTGGGCGGCGGGCCGAACCGCATCGGCCAAGGCATCGAGTTCGATTACTGCTGCGTGCACGCCGCGCTGGCGCTACGCGAAGATGGTTACGAAACCATCATGGTCAACTGCAATCCGGAAACGGTTTCCACCGACTACGATACCTCGGACCGTTTGTATTTCGAGCCGCTGACGCTGGAAGACGTGCTGGAAATAATAGCCGTCGAGAAACCGGCGGGCGTGGTGGTGCAATACGGCGGGCAAACACCCCTCAAGCTGGCGCGCGATCTCGAAGCCAACGGTGTGCCCATCATCGGGACGACTCCGGACATGATCGACGCGGCGGAGGATCGCGAGCGTTTCCAGAAACTGCTGGTGGATCTGGACTTACGCCAGCCCCCTAACCGCACGGCGCGCAACGAGCCCGGCGCCTTGCGCATGGCCGAGGAGATCGGCTATCCCTTGGTGGTGCGGCCGAGCTACGTGCTGGGCGGGCGCGCAATGGAGATCGTGCACGAAGCGAAGGATCTCGAACGCTACATGCGCGAGGCGGTGAAAGTTTCCAACGATTCGCCCGTGTTGCTGGACCGTTACTTGAACGACGCGATAGAAGTGGATGTCGATGCGATCTGCGATGGCAAGGATGTGTTGATCGGTGGCATCATGGAGCACATCGAGCAAGCGGGCGTGCACTCGGGAGATTCCGCCTGTTCGCTGCCGCCCTTTAGTCTGACGCCCGAGATACAGAACGAATTGCGCCGCCAGACCATCGCCATGGCGCGCGGGCTCAATGTCGTGGGCTTGATGAACGCGCAGTTCGCCATTCAGAACGGCGTGGTCTACGTGCTGGAAGTCAATCCGCGGGCTTCGCGTACCGTGCCCTTCGTTTCCAAGGCCACCGGCCTCCCGCTGGCGAAAATCGCCGCTCGCTGCATGGTAGGCAAGACGCTGGCGCAACAGGGTACGACACGCGAAGTAATCCCGCCTTATTACTGCGTGAAGGAAGCGGTGTTTCCCTTCATCAAATTCCCGGGCGTGGATACCATCCTCGGCCCCGAAATGAAATCCACGGGCGAGGTGATGGGGGTGGGACAAAACTTCGCGGAGGCCTTCTACAAATCGCAGCTGGCCGCCGGTGTGAAGTTACCCACGTCGGGAAAAGTTTTTCTGAGCGTGCGCGATGCCGACAAGGCCAAGACACTCGATGTCGCGCGCGCCTTGGTGGAATTGGGTTTTGAACTGGTGGCCACGCGCGGTACCGGCGCGGTGTTCGCGGGCGCGGGCCTGAAGGTCGCCATCGTGAACAAGGTGGCCGAGGGCCGGCCGCATATCGTGGACATGATCAAGAACGGCGGCATAGCCATGATCGTGAATACGGTGGAAGAGCGCAAATCCGCCGTGGAGGCTTCCTATTCCATCCGCCGTTCGGCGTTGCAAGCGCGCGTGACCTACTACACCACGGTGGCGGGTGCCAGCGCGGCTTGCCAGGGCATGCGCCACATGCAAGAACTCACCCCCTATTCCTTGCAAGCCTTGCACAAGCTGCTGGCAGTCAATTAATCTCGGAGGACAAGATGCGCAAGATTCCACTCACGGCTCATGGCGCCAATTTGCTGCGCAAGGAGCTTCAGCAGCTCAAGTCCGTGGAGCGGCCGAAGGTGATTCAAGCCATACAGGAGGCGCGCGCCCAAGGCGATTTGTCGGAGAACGCCGAATACGACGCCGCCAAGGAGAAGCAAAGTTTCATCGAAGGCCGCATCGCGGAAATCGAAAGCAAGCTCGCCAACGCGCAGATCATCGATCCCGCCCATTTAGATGCGGACGGCCGTTGCGTGTTTGGCTCGACGGTGGAATTGCAGGACCAAGAAAACGAGGACATCGTCACCTACCAGATCGTGGGCGAAGACGAGGCGGACATCAAGCAGAGCAAGATTTCCATCACCTCTCCGCTAGCGCGCGCTCTGATTGGAAAATCTTCCGGCGAAGTAGCCGAGGTGGTTGCCCCTGGGGGTATCCGGTCCTATGAAATCCTGGATGTGAAGTATCTGTGAGGCGGGAGGCGTGAGGCGTGAGGCGAGGGAAATGTAGGTTGGGTAGAGCGCAGCGAAACCCAACGATGACTCATGAGTAGATTTGCAGCCAGCTTGCATTGGATCTGCGTAACTGCCTGGGTGGGCGGCCTATGGGCCATCGGATACTTGGCCGCACCCGCGTTGTTCCATCATCTTCCGGACCGGGCCTTGGCGGGGACGCTGGCCGGGCATCTGTTTGCTTACCTCGCGTACGCGGGGCTGGCCTGCGGGCTTTATCTCATCGTGTATCGCCTGGCGGCCGTGGGCTTGAGCGCATTCCGGCAGGGATTCTTCTGGATCGTCATCTTGATGTTGGTGCTAACCTTCGCCGGGCAATTCGGCGTTCAACCGCTACTATCGGCATTGAGGCAGCAGGCGTTGCCACGGCAAGTGATGGAGAGTTTGTTTCGAGACCGTTTCGCCATGTGGCACGGTGTGGCCAGCGTCCTTTTCCTGCTGCAAAGTCTGCTGGGGTTAGGCTTGGTGTTGCTACAGCGGCGTGTAATCTAGTACGAACGCCGGCTAGGACGAACGCCGGCCGGCGGAGGGTTTACGCGCAGGCTTGCTGGGAACCTTGCCTTTGGTCTTGCGAGGTTTCCCGGCCTTGGGCTCGGGTTTTGGCGCCGGCACCTTCTTAGCCGGGTTTTCTCGATAAATAACCAGGGTCTTGCCGATATGTTGCACCGCTTGGGCGCCAAGATCCGAGCAGATTTGCGCGAGCCAGCGTTCGCAGTCCGCGCGGTCCCCGCTCGCGGCCTTGATTTTCATCAATTCATGGGCTTTCAAGGAAAGATCGATTTCCTTCAAGACGGCGGGAGTCAATCCGTCGCTACCGATCAGTACCACGGGATTGAGCTGGTGGGCCTCGCCCTTGAGGTGCTGGCGTTCCGCGGGTGTGAGTGCCTTCATGGGGCAATTCTAGAAGATGGGACGCAACAAAACTAGCAAAGCTTGGATGCACATGCACGTGACCGATGCTTTTGTGCGGCAGGCGCGCAAGGACGGTTATCGCTCGCGCGCGGTCTACAAACTCGCCGAGATCGCCGAAAAGGATCGTTTGCTCAAGCCCGGCTTGGTGGTGGTGGACTTAGGCGCCGCGCCCGGAGGGTGGTCGCAATGGCTGGTAAAACAAGTGGGCGCGGGTGGCCGTGTGATCGCAATCGATTGTCTGCCCATGGAGCCCATCATCCAGGTGGAGTTCATCCACGGGGACTTCACCCGTGATGAAGGCCTGCAATCCCTCCAACAATTACTGAACGGGGCCCGTGCGGACCTTGTTCTTTCCGATATGGCGCCCAACATAAGCGGGGTGGAATCGGTGGACCAAGCGCGCTCCGCGCATCTGGCGGAGCTGGCCATCGAATTCGCGAAGGCACATCTTAAACCCGGAGGGGCCTTCCTGGTCAAGGTATTTCAGGGGGAACATTTCGAGGCGCTACGCAGACAAATGATGGCAACCTTCAAGACCGCAGGGGTGCGAAAGCCGAAAGCTTCGCGCTCGGAGAGCAAGGAAACCTATCTTGTCGGCCGTGGGTTACGCCAGGAGGCGCTCACGAAAATTTCCTGAAGGCCAGTCCGGTTGAATCCGATTACAATGAATCTGCCCTCGAATTCGTCTTTGGGCACGACATGGAGAGCTTGTCTTGAATAATCTCGTGAAGAATATCGCCATCTGGTTGGTCATCGCCTTGGTGCTCATGACTGTGTTTAACCAGTTCAGCGGCCGGGCTCCCAGCCACAAGCAAATCACCTACTCCCAGTTTATCGATGAGGTGAAGCAAGGCCACGTGGATCGCGTCACCATCGAGGGCAAGATCCTCAAATTCCAGACGACGAACGGGGAAAAGTTCGTCACCTATGCCGCCCCCGACCTGTGGATGGTGAGCGATCTTCTCAAGGCCGGGGTCAAGATCGAGGCCAAACCGGAGGAAGAGCAATCCATCTTGCTACAGATCTTCGTGTCTTGGTTCCCCATGCTGTTGCTGATCGGCGTGTGGATATTCTTCATGCGACAGATGCAAGGTGGCGGGCGGGGAGGTGCTTTCTCCTTCGGCAAGAGCCGGGCGCGCATGCTGGATGAATCCAACAACACTGTGACTTTCGCCGATGTTGCCGGGTGCGAAGAGGCCAAGGAGGAAGTCAAGGAATTGGTCGATTTTCTCAAGGACCCCAGCAAGTTTCAGAAGCTGGGGGGGCGAATCCCGCGCGGGGTGTTGATGGTGGGTTCTCCCGGTACCGGTAAGACGTTGCTGGCGCGAGCCATCGCTGGCGAAGCCAAGGTTCCCTTCTTCAGCATATCCGGGTCGGATTTCGTCGAGATGTTCGTCGGAGTGGGCGCGGCGCGCGTACGCGACATGTTCGAGCAAGCCAAGAAGCAGGCTCCCTGTATCGTGTTCATCGACGAAATCGATGCCGTGGGCCGGCAGCGCGGAGCTGGGTTGGGCGGGGGTAACGACGAACGCGAGCAGACACTCAACCAGTTGCTGGTGGAGATGGATGGTTTTGAAGGTACTTCGGGCGTTATCGTGATCGCGGCCACCAACCGGCCCGATGTGCTTGACCCCGCTCTGCTTCGCCCGGGCCGCTTCGACCGGCAGGTGGTGGTGCTTCTTCCCGATATTCGCGGGCGCGAACAAATTCTCAACGTGCATATGCGCAAGGTGCCAGTTGCGCCCGACGTGCGCGCCGATCAATTGGCTCGTGGCACGCCCGGCTTTTCCGGTGCCGACCTGGCTAACTTGGTGAACGAAGCCGCGCTTTTTGCCGCCCGCGGCAATAAGCGCCTGGTGGACATGGAAGATTTCGAGCACGCCAAGGACAAGATCATCATGGGTGCCGAGCGCCGCACCATGGTGATGGACGACGAGGAGAAGAAGAACACCGCCTATCATGAGTCTGGGCATGCCCTGGTGGGCAAGCTCCTGCCCAAGTGCGATCCGGTGCACAAGGTCACCATCATTCCCCGGGGGCGCGCCCTGGGAGTGACCATGTCGCTGCCTGAGCGGGACCGTTACAGCTATGACCGGGATTATTTGCTGCAGCGCATCTCCATGATGCTGGCGGGCCGTATCGCGGAAGAGTTATTCATGAATCAAATGACCAACGGCGCCTCGGACGATTTCCGCAGGGCTACCGACTTGGCCCGCCGGATGGTCACCGAGTGGGGCATGTCGCCAGCTCTGGGCACCATGGTCTATGGGGAAAATGAAGGCGAGGTCTTTCTCGGCCGCTCCATCACCACCCATAAGAATGTTTCTGAAGCCACCTTGCAAAAAGTGGATTCCGAGATTCGCCGTGTGATCGACGAGCAATACGCCCAGGCGCGCCGGCTCATCGAAGATAACCGCGACAAAGTGGAGGCGATGGCCGCCGCGCTTCTTGAGTGGGAAACCATCGATGCCGACCAAATCAACGACATCGTGGCGGGCCGTCCGCCGCGAGCGCCTAAGCCCGTGACCCCGCCTTCGCCGCCACCGGATTCCACTCCCAGTGCCAGCGCGCCGCTCGCCAGCCCGGCGCCCGAAGCGAAATAGGATCCGTGGGGATGAGCAGTGAAGGGGCGGCGGTGCCGCCCCTTGTCGTTCCTGGCTCCGCTAGAACCTTGCGCTGCGGGCGCTTCCATCTGTCTCTTGCCCAACCCCTCATCATGGGCATCGTGAATGTCACGCCCGACTCCTTTTCCGATGGCGGCAGTTATCTCGATGCGGGCAAGGCCATCGCCCATGCGCAAGAGTTGGCGAGCCAAGGGGCCGCGATCGTTGACCTGGGTGGCGAATCTTCGCGGCCCGGTGCCGAGCCCGTGCCCCTGGAAGAAGAATGGATGCGCTTGCTTCCCGTGCTCACGGGGTTGCGCGACATCGGTGTCCCCATCTCGGTGGATACCGTCAAACCCGAGATCATGCGCCGTGCCATCGATGTAGGCGCGTCGATGATTAACGACATCAGCGCGTTGCGCACCCGCGGCACCATGGAGGCGGCCAGCAACGCTTCCGTGGCGGTATGCCTTATGCATATGCAGGGCGATCCGCGAACCATGCAGCACGCGCCGAGTTACGACAACGTGGTGGGCGAGGTGGCCGAGTTTCTATCGGAGCGCGCCAGGGAGGCGGAGAGTGCGGGGATTGGGCACGACAGGATTGTGCTCGACCCCGGTTTTGGATTCGGTAAGCGATCACGGCACAACTTGGCGCTGTTGCGCGATCTCGACGCAATCGCCGGTTTGGGTTATCCAGTGCTGGCGGGACTGTCGCGCAAGTCCTTGTTGGGCGCTGTCACTGGGAGGCCTCGGCCGGGACGTTTGGCGGCAAGCCTCGCGGCGGCGGTGCTGGCGGTGCAGCGAGGAGCATCCATTTTGAGAGTTCACGACATCGCTGAAACGCGCGACGCCCTATTGATGATCAAGGTTTTGGAGGACCCAGACAATTACCTCGACTAGAAAATATTTCGGTACGGACGGCGTGCGCGGGCGCGTAGGCGAATCGCCCATCACCCCCGATTTCGTGATGCGCTTGGGTTACGCCGCCGGCAAGGTGCTGGCGAGAAAGGAAATCCGCCCGGCCGGGCAGCACTCCGCCGTGGTCATAGGCAAGGACACGCGGATTTCGGGCTACATGCTGGAGGCGGCCTTGGAGGCAGGCCTCTCGGCGGCCGGTGTCGACGTGCACTTGGCGGGCCCGATGCCTACACCGGCCGTGGCCTATCTGACGCGGGCCCTTAGGCTATCGGCGGGCATCGTCATCAGCGCCTCGCACAATCCCTTTGAAGACAACGGCATCAAATTCTTCTCCGCCAGCGGCGACAAGCTTACCGACGCCGTGGAGGCCGAAATCGAGGACGGACTTTGCCAGACCCTTTCGGTGTCTCCCTCCGCGCAACTGGGAAAGGTTTGGCGCCTGCGCGACGCCGCGGGCCGCTACATCGAATTTTGCAAGAGCACTTTCCCCTCCAACCAGAACTTGCGTGGTCTCAAGATCGTGGTGGATTGCGCCCATGGCGCCTGCTACCACATCGCACCCCACGTATTGCATGAGTTGGGGGCTGAAGTCATCGAAATTGGGACACAGCCCGATGGAATGAATATCAACCAGAATTGTGGCGCCGTGCATCCCCAGGCCATGGCAGAGGCGGTTCGCACCCATGGCGCCGATATAGGGCTAGCCTTGGATGGCGATGGCGACCGCCTGATATTCGCCGACCAGCAGGGCAAGCTCTACTATGGTGACGAATTGCTTTACATTATCGCGCGTCATCGAAAGGCCGCTGGAACCTTGAAAGGGGGCATCGTCGGGACGCTGATGACCAACCTGGGATTCGAGCACGCCTTGGGGCGCATGGGAGTGCCCTTCAAGCGCGCCTCCGTGGGAGATCGTTATGTGCTGGAGAAACTCCACGAAGCGGGCTGGGAAGTAGGCGGGGAGAATTCCGGCCACATCATCTGCCTGGATAAACATACCACGGGCGATGGAATCGTGGCGGCCTTGCAAGTGCTGTTTGCGATGCGGGCCATGGGAACGGCCTTACCCGAACTTACAGCGGATCTCACCATGTACCCTCAGGTGCTGCTCAACGTGCGCATGGCGGTGCGCTCCGAGTTACGCACCCATCCGCGTGTGCAGGCGGCGGTCAAGGACGCGGAAAGCCAACTCAACGGCAAAGGCAGGGTACTGCTCCGGCCCTCGGGAACAGAGCCTGTCCTACGCGTCATGGTGGAAGGCGAGCCAGGGCCTTTGGTGCGCACGCTGGCGGAAGGAATCGCCGCCACGGTCAAGGAGGTTGCTGAGGCGGCCTAAGCCGCCCTAGTCCTAGCCGTAGTCCTTTCGGCGCATGGATGACATGAAAGTGTCACATTCGACTTCTAGAATCCGCCCGGTTCTATACTCTAAAGGATGGATACTCCATGAAAGGTTTTCTACGAGGGATGGCCGCCACGTGCGTGCTGGCGCTCAACGCCGCCGGTGCCTATGCACAATTGGTCAAAGTGGATGGATCGAGCACCGTTTTTCCCATCACAGAGGCCGTCGCGGAAGACTTTCAGCGCGCCACCAAGGGCAAGATGCGCGTGACCGTTGGTATTTCCGGTACCGGCGGGGGATTCAAGAAATTCTGCCGGGGTGAAACCGATATCTCGAACGCCTCGCGTCCCATCCTCAAATCCGAGATGGAAATCTGCAAGGCCGCCGGAATTGCCTATTACGAGTTGCCCGTGGCCTATGATGCTCTCACCGTGGTCATGAATCCGCGGAATGCATTCTTGAAGACCATGACGGTGGCCGAACTCAAGAAACTGTGGGAGCCCGCCGCCCAAGGCAAGATCACCAAGTGGAAGCAAATCAATCCCGCCTGGCCGGACCAGCCCATCAAGCTCTTTGGCGCCGGTGCGGACTCCGGAACCTTCGATTACTTCACCGAGGCGGTCGTCGGCAAGGCCAAATCCAGCCGCGGAGATTACACCGCGAGCGAGGATGACAACGTCCTGGTGCAAGGCGTGTCACGGGACATCAACGCATTGGGTTACTTAGGCTACGCCTACTATGCCGAGAACCAGGACAAACTCAAGGCCGTGGCGGTTTCGCCGGCTCTCGGCAGGCCCGGTGTGGAACCCTCTGTCGAGAGCGCGGTGAACGGCACGTATCAACCCTTGTCCCGGCCCATCTTCATCTATATCAGCGCCAAGGGCTACGAGCGGCCCGAAGTCAAGCAGTTCGTCGAGTACTACATGAAGAACGCGGTGGCCTTGGTGGCGGAGGTGAAATACGTGGCGTTACCGAAGAAGGCTTACGATTACAATATCGAACATCTCAACGGCAAGAAAGCCGGGACGAAATTCGGCGGCGAGAACAAGGTGGGCCTTACCATCGAAGATCTCATGAAGCTCGAGGCCAAGCTGTAGTTCTTTACGTTCGCCGCCCGCGAATCGGAGGGGCCCGAAGTCAACAGACCATGGCCCCTATTTCCCAGGCCCTAATGCCATTGGGGTCTACGCTCCGCTAAACTAACCGTGCGTACGCTCACCCACAACGACACTCTCGCGCCGGTTATCCCATTGCCCGCCGTCTCCTCCGCGCATTCCATCAGCCACCGCCTGGCCAGGCGCAAGAGCCGTCACATGCGCGAGACGGGGATCGAGGTACTGCTCTTTCTTTGTGCCGCTTTTTCGGTCCTGGTGACCACCGGTATCGTCTACATTCTGATTTCCGAATCCGTTGGATTTTTCCAGAAGGTCTCGCTCTGGGATTTTATGACCGATAGCCAGTGGACCCCGCTATTCGACGATGCCCACTACGGCATCATGGTCCTGCTCTCTGGCACCTTGGTGAGTTCGGCGGTGGCGCTGTTGGTGGCCATACCCATTGGAACCATCATCGCCATCTATCTCTCGGAGTTCGCACCCTTTTCCCTGCGTGAGGCGGCGAAGCCCTTGCTGGAATTGCTGAGCGGGGTGCCCACGGTGGTGTATGGCTACTTCGCCTTGATTTTCGTCACTCCCTTGCTGCAAAAATTTTTTCCGGGATTGCCGGGCTTCAACATGCTTTCGGCCGGGCTGGTGATGGGGATCATGATCATTCCCTACGTCAGCTCGGTGAGCGAGGATGCCATGCGCGCGGTCCCCATGAGCATGCGCGAGGGCTCCTACGCCATGGGCGCCACGCGCTTTCAGACGGCGGTGCGAGTGGTTGCGCCCGCTGCCTTGTCGGGGATCACGGCCGCATACATTCTTGGAATATCGCGGGCAGTGGGCGAGACTATGATATTGGCGGTCGCGGCGGGCATGCAACCGAACTTGACCTGGAATCCAGCGGAGCCCGCGGCTACCATCACCTCCTATATCGTGCAGGTGGCGCTGGGCGATCTGCCTCACGGCAGCATTGGGTATCAAACCATATTTGCCGCCGGATTAACCTTGATGTTGCTCACGCTCTTGTTCAACATGCTCGGCCACTGGCTGCGCAAGCGCTACCGCCAAGTATATTAGCCGCCATGGAGCCGCAAAGAAATCTACAAGAAATTCGCGACCTCATCGCGCGCCATAAGCGCTGGGACGTCATCTTCGCCGCCATCGGGCTGTTGTGCCTCGCCATCGCGGCCGCGACGTTCCTTGCCCTGGCCATCGAGATGGCGTCGGCGGGGGCATCGAGATTGAGCTTGGATTTCTTCACCCACTTTCCTTCGCGCCGGGCGGGACAAGCGGGGATTATGTCGGCGTGGGTGGGCACCACCCTTGTCATGCTCGTCACGGCCTGCGCCGCCGTTCCCGTGGGAGTCGCCGCCGCTGTCTACCTGGAAGAGTACGCACGCAAACATTGGATTACGGGGCTCATAGAAATCAACATCACGAACCTGGCGGGCGTGCCTTCCATCGTCTACGGATTGCTCGCCTTGGGCCTATTCGTTTACGCGCTCGGATTCGGCCAAAGCATCTTATCGGCGGGATTGACCTTGGCGCTCCTCATCCTACCGATCGTCATCGTGGCCACGCGCGAGGCCATCCGTTCCATTCCCTCGGCCATTCGCGAGGCGGCCTATGCCGTGGGGGCCACCAAGTGGCAGACGACGTGGGACCACGTGTTGCGCTACTCCACGCCGGGCGTGCTCACCGGCGTGATCATCGGCATGGCCAGAGCAATCGGCGAAACCGCGCCCATCCTCACCATCGGCGCGCTGACCTTCATAGCGTTCTTGCCGCCTTCGCCGGTGAAGCCAGAATTTCCTTTCCTATCCTTCGACTGGCTCTACGCACCCTTCACCGTGATGCCCATACAGATGTTCAACTGGACCTCGCGCCCCGATCCGGCCTTTCATCAAAACGCCGCGGCGGCAGGATTAGTCTTGCTCGTCATGACGCTATCGATGAACGGTTTGGCGATCTACATTCGCTACCGTCTCAGAAAGAACATCAAGTGGTAAGCCATGCCAAAAACGACTGAAGCAAAGAATGAAGTGCTCACGCTCAAGGCGGAAGCGAAGTCGCTGGAGTTTCACTATGGCGCTTTCCATGCCTTGAAGGGTATTTCCATGCCCTTGTACGAGAATAAAGTCACCGCCTTGATCGGGCCGTCGGGCTGCGGAAAATCCACCTATCTGCGTTGCTTCAACCGCATGCACGATCTTTACCCCGGGAACAAATACGGCGGCGAGATCCGGCTCTACCCCGACAACACCAACTTGCTTCACGCACAGGTAGATCCCATCGAAGTGCGCATGCGCATTAGCATGGTGTTTCAAAAACCCAACCCCTTCCCCAAATCCATCTACGAAAACGTTGCCTACGGATTGCGGGTACGCGGAGAAAAGCGCGTCACCACCTTGGACGACAAGGTGGAGCAAGCGCTGCGCGGAGCGGCTCTGTGGGAGGAGGTGAAGCACCGCTTGAAGGACCTGGCCTTCAACCTCTCCGGCGGCCAGCAACAGCGCCTGTGCATCGCGCGCGCCTTGGCGACCGATCCGGAAATTCTGCTCTTCGACGAACCCACCTCCGCGCTGGACCCCATCGCCACCGCCAGCATCGAGGAACTCATCGCCGATTTGAAGAGCAAGCTCACCATTCTCATCGTCACACACAACATGCAACAGGCCGCGCGCGTGTCGGATTTCACCGCCTACATGTACCTGGGCGAACTCATCGAGTTCGACCGCACCGACACCATCTTCATCAAGCCCAAGCAAAAGGCGACGGAAGACTACATCACTGGCAGGTTCGGCTAGTCCGAACCTGCCAGTGATGTAGCGGCGCAGACTAATCATCAGGTTGGCGAAAGTCGTTAGCTTGGCTCGCCACCTACCAGGCATAACCCGTAACGGGGCCGCGAGACTATACTTCAGTATCGAGTACTCAGGTTCTGAGCGAGTTATGAAAGAGGACGAACTGCTTCAGCGGATTACAGTTAACCCAGAGATTTTTGGCGGCAAACCCATCATTCGCGGGAGACGGCTGGCCGTGGAACACGTGCTTAGCATGCTTTCCTTAGGCGACTCTCCTGATACGATTCTTGAAGGATATCCCTGGCTTGAGCGCGACGATATTCTTGCGTGCTTGATCTACGCCCGCAGGATCGTCGCACAAGAAAGGGTGGAACCACTGTTCGTTAGCGCGCCTGCGTGAAGGTCTTGCTGGACGCCTGTGTTTGGGGCAAGGCAGCGCCAGCCCTAGAACAGGAGTGGCACGACGTTACTTGGGCCGTGGAATGGCCCTTCGATCCGGGTGACGAGGCCATTCTGTCAATTGCGTCCAAGGAAAACCGCGTGCTAGTTACTCTTGATAAGGACTTCGGAGAGCTAGCAATTCGGCGTGGCCAGAGTCATTGTGGGATCGTTCGGCTGGTTGGTATACCGGCCAAGACGCAAGCAGAAGCATGCGCTCAGGTGTGCTGAGCCGCTTTTCGGCCGAACTTCAACGCGGGGCACTCATCGTTGCGGAGCTAGGCCGTGTGAGAGTGCGTCTGCCTGGCTGATTTAATGATCGTCTTTCCGTAGTTTCCACAATTGAATGAGTGAGAGCATGGTTTTCTCCAGAATTACGATCGATCCCAAGCAAATGGGAGGTACGCCCTGCATACGTGCGTTTGCGGACAACATTCCAATTAAGACGCTGCCCTGTTTCTCGTAGTGTTGAATGGATTTCATATTTCGTGCCCCTGGTCTTGCGCGCGGACGCCCCTGGCGTCACGGCGTTGGTTAAATATCGTGAGTAACCTAAATCGCAGACAGAACCGAGGGCAGCAAATATGCCAGAGCAATTACGGGAGCCGTGCGCACCGGTGTGCGCAGGGGGATGCTCGCGTGAGCTTAGGGTTGCTTCGTCCAAGAATCGCGCAGCGTCACCGCGCGGTTAAAGACGGGCGCGCCAGGGTTGGACTCTATCCGGTCCGCAACGAAATAGCCGTGACGTTCGAATTGGAACCTGTCTTCCGGTTTCGCGTCCTTCAAGGAGGGTTCCAAGTAGCCGCTGATAATTTTCACGGAACCCGGATTGAGATCTTCCAGGAAATCCTGCTCGCTACCAGGGTGGGCGGTCTTGAACAAGCGGTCATAAAGTCGCACGCTGGCACGGTAGGCGTGCTTGCCGCAAACCCAATGGATGTTGCCCTTGACTTTGTAGGTGTCCGAACCAGGGGTGCCGGATTTGGAATCGGCGTAGTAATCGCAATGAACCGCGATGATATTTCCGCTCGCATCTTTATCCGCGCCCTTGCACTTCACCACGAAGCCATAACGCAGACGCACCTCATTGCTGGGGAAAAGCCGGAAGTAACCCTTTGAAGGTATTTCCATGAAGTCCTCGCGCTCGATCCACAGTTCCTTGGAGAAGGGCATGGCGCGCTTACCCCAATCGGCCTTCTGTGGATGATTGGGTGCTTGCGTTTCCTCCGCTCCACTTTCGGGATAGTTGTCGATGATGAGTTTGAGCGGGTCGAGCACCGCCACGCGGCGCGGCGCACGTTCGTTCAAATCCTCCCGCATGCAGTCTTCCAGCAAGCTGTAGTCGATCCACGAATCGGATTTCGATACTCCGATACGCTCGGCGAACATGCGAAATCCTTCTGGGGTATATCCGCGCCTGCGAGCGCCGACGAGCGTGGGCATGCGTGGATCGTCCCATCCATCCACGCGCTTTTCCTCCACCAATTGGATGAGCTTGCGCTTGGAGAGCACCACATAAGTCAAGTTGAGCCGCGAGAACTCATACTGGTTGGGCAGGGGTCGTTGCAATACCCCAAACCCAGCCAGTTTTTCCAACACCCAATCGTAGAGCGGCCGGTGATCCTCGAATTCCAGGGTGCAGACGGAGTGGGTGATGTTCTCCAGCGCATCGGATATGCAATGGGTGTAATCGTACATGGGGTAGATCGCCCATTTGTCACCCGTGCGGTGGTGATGCGCGTGGCGGATGCGGTAGATGGCGGGGTCACGCAGATTTATGTTGGGCGAGGCCATGTCGATTTTGAGCCGCAGCACGTGGGTGCCATCGGCGTGCTGGCCTGCCTTCATCTCGCGAAAGAGGCACAGGTTTTCCTCCACGCTCCGGTCACGATAAGGGCTGTGCGTGCCTGGTTCCGTCAAGGTGCCGCGATGCGCGCGCATTTCCTCGGCGCTCAGCGAATCCACATAGGCGAGGCCGTGCATGATGAACAGCTCGGCGAAGTCGTAGAGTTCCTGGAAGTAGTCCGAAGCATAAAAGAGATGGGGTCCCCAATCGAAACCCAGCCATTTCACCGAATCGAGTATGGACTCCGCGTATTCCGAATCCTCGGTGACAGGATTGGTGTCGTCGAAGCGCATGTGACACCAGCCGCCGTAATCGCGCGCGAGGCCAAAGTTCAGGCAGATGGATTTCGCGTGCCCGATGTGCAGATAACCGTTGGGCTCCGGCGGAAAACGCGTGCGGATCTTCGCGGGATCCGCGGGTGCCCCCGCGTGAACGGTGGCGGGGCCGGGTTTTCCGCCCCAGGTGCGCGTGGCGTACTTACCCTTGGCGAGATCCTCGCCGATGATGTTGCGGATAAAGTTGGTGACGTGCGTTGGCGTTTCGGCTCCAACTTTTTTCGGCGGGGAGGACATTCAGGGCGATTCTTGGACCGGTGAAAGGCGCGGATTTTACAGCAGCGTTCCCCGTAGGCGCGCACCCGCCTTGCGGTTAGGCCGCCTTTTCCGCCAGCAATTGAGCGATAGCAGCGCCCACCGCCAGATCGGGAGCTTGCCCGAAGGCGTGGTAGCGCAAGAAACCGCCGCGGTCGATCAGAAGTAGAGTAGGGGTGCCGCGTAATTCGTAGGCGGCCATGGTGCGTGGGATGGGATCGCCATCGCCGGGCTCATCCACGCCGACCGGGAAGTTCACGCGGTACTCTTGCAGGAAGGCCTCCAGGGACACCGGTTGCATGGCTTCGTGATGTTCGAAAACGGTGTGCAATCCCACCACCGCAAGGTCTTCCGAGCCAAAGGTTTCGTGAGAATACGCTGTGTTTGGGGAATGCCATGGGATACGCAGCCGGGGCATAACATTTGGAATGCGTGCAAGACCACTACTTTTCCCCGCAAGCTCTCCAGGCTCAAAGCTGCGTCGGTGTTGAACCATCGCGTGGTGTGCCACGCGGGCGCATGCATGCGCGCGGGCGCGAGAAAGGAATTGCTGGTGTGCATCGTGAGTTGTTGGATGAAACCGCGTTTCTTTCCCTAACAGATTATGTCCGTGAATATAGAGGTTGCCACAAAATCTGTCATGAACTTCTGAACGCCGAAATTTGGCTCAACGACAAGCGCCCGGGCCAGCGCCTTGCCTAACGGGCGCCCGGTGGCAAGTGCGTGCAACATGGCGTGCTCGCCCGTAGTCAATGGTCTTAATTCGATCGCATGGTCACGGCGGCTCACCAGCACAAGTTGCGTCCCTTCATCGAGAGACACGGTATCGTCTCCCGCATAGTCTGGCTGGCTCACGTGCCATATACGGGCGATGGGGTAAATGGACTCCACCAAGCGCGCGGCAGGACTCAAAGTAAAGCGCAGCGCAGGTAGCCGGTCCGCGCTGAATTCGGCGAGCCGCGACAAGTCCAGAGGTTTGGCATCGGCGGCATGGAAGACACGATGCACGGCCCACTCCAGCCGTGCAACATCGGCAAGATAGGGCAAGCCTCGCGCGGGAGGAAACGCGGCGAGGAAAGCGCCGAATTCCTCGCCATAATCATGCAAGTCTCCGGAGTCCGAGAAAGACTGTTTAGCGAAAAGCCTGGCGGCCGCGTTGAAAAATTCGTCTCCCACCAAACGCAAAATGACCGGATAGGTATCGCGCAGCGCGTTGCGATAGTTGCCCAACACGTTGTTGCGGTAAATCCCCAGGCGTGCCGAAGGGTCCAGACTCCCAGCTTCGATCACGTTCTCGATGGGCGCATCCACGCCGGAGAATAGCGCCTGCGTGAATTGCTCTTGGAGATCACGCAGCCAGAGCATGCTCTTCCTCCAGGATGGCCTGCGCGCGCGCGGCTTGTTCCAGCAGCGTCGAGAGCGGCGGGAGGTCGGTGTCCCACTCGATCAACGTCGGTTTGGGCCCCATGCTCCGGATCGCGGCGCGGTACAAGTCCCATACGGCATCGCTTACCGGCGTGCCATGAGTGTCGATGAGACAAGACCCGCTCGCATCGAAACCGGATAAATGAATCTCCTGCACCGCATCGCCCGGCATGGCAGCGATGTAATCACGGGCGTCGAAACCGTGATTGACAGCATTGACGTAGACGTTGTTCACGTCGAATAGCAAGCCGCAGCCGCTTCGGCGTGCCAGTTCGGCAACGAACTCCCACTCCGGAATGGTGGAGTGCGTGTAGCGAAGATAGCTCGACACGTTCTCCATGAGAATCCGGCGGCCGGCGGTCTCCTGCGCCTGCATCACACGCTGGCTAAGATGGGCCAGCGCCTCCTCGGTATAGGGCAGTGGCAGCAGGTCGTTGAGGTGCCTGCCGCCTGCCGCGCTCCAGCAGATATGATCGGATACGACGAAAGGATCGTAGCGCTCGATTAATCCTTTGAGCTTCTGTAGATGCGCCGAATCAAGCGGGCTGGCGGAACCTAGTCCCAAGCCCACACCGTGCAAACTGAGGGGATAGTGCTCCCGGCAGCGGCCGAGATAAAAGTGTGGCTGCCCGCCGTCGCCGAAATAATTCTCGCTATGGACTTCCAGCCAGCCCGTGGCGGGCAGCGTATCGAGCACTTCGCGGTAGTGCGGGGCGCGCAGCCCCACTCCGCACAATCGTTCCACGGGAAGACTTGGCCGAAACATGCAGCCTCCCCGTAGTCCTTCTTGCTTCGCTAGAACTTATTTCTTGACGACGACTTGGCCGCCAACGATCTTGTCGCAAGCGCCCTTGGGCACGTAGACCCACTCTTCGGCGTTGCCGTCCGTCTTGGCTTGTCCAGCGCAAGAGTGTTTGCTGGTGCTGCAATCGTTCATGCCTGCCTTGGCGATGCCGGCGCACTTCTCGTTGTCGCCCTTGGCAGCGAGCGCGCTGGTGCCGCCTGCGGTGAGGCCCAAAGCGACCAGGCCGGCGATGGCGGAACGGATCATCAATTCGTTTTTCATGCTGTTCTCCTTGTGAGTTAGGGGGTGTCGAGGGACCGGCAAGCCTAGTCACGCTCGTAAATGATACGCGACGGCCTAGCTACCGGATGCACCCGTAATTTCATATACACGGATGCGGTTCTCGGCATTTTGTCGCAAAGACTCCATGCAACCTTACACGGGAGGATTCAACCTCCCGTTAAGGCCCAACCTTGACAGAACCGATGGCCCAACCCGGCGAAACGCACATGGATCCCACCACGGGGCGCGTGCTCGCTCCGCTGAAATTGGCTTTCTCGAAGGCGCTCATCAGGCCGCTTTCCACTTGGTAGGAATAGATACCGGAGGCCAGTTGCGCATTGGACTTGCCCGCCTTGATGTGGTCTCCTGAACAATCTTCGGACTTGAACAACGATGCGGAAGCGCTTGCTTCCGCGCTTGGAGCCGGGGCTGCCGCGGCAGGGGCCGGCGCTTCGCAGGCCCCTTTACTGGGGAGCGTGGGGCGCCTGCACTTCAAACTGCACTTCGTTCCGGCACTACCGATGCTCGATTCATCCAGCAAGTGCTTCTTGCCGTCCTTGCATTCGCAGCAGAAGGGGTCGGCACTCGCTAGGTTGAACGCGAGCGCCAAGAGGCCGGTGGCCAGGGCAATTCCTGCCCGAGAAATAACATGCATCAGTGTCTCCGTTCGTTTAGGCCAAAGTTCGCCGTCAGGGTATTATGCCTACCCCAAGAGTCCTGGCTGGCCGAAGAGCGCTTTCTTAGTTGCTTTGCACAAGTTTCCAAGCGGCCAACAGCCCGAACGCGACATTCATCAGCGCGATCATGCCGATTAGCACGAGGCCAAACGAATTCAGCGGCAGCGTGCGCATGGCCCAAGTGCATACGGAAGACAGCACGTTAAACCCCATCATCATCCAGAATAGTGGCTTACGGGGTTGCCAGAGTCTGAGTAGCTTTTTCATGACTCAAAACGTAGTGTAAATGCCCTAGGCGGCAGCGGGCTACCGCCCATCCTCAAGAATCAAATCGGCCGCCTTCTCCGCCAGCGCGATAACGGTGGCGTTGATGTTGCCGGAGGGCACGGCCGGCATGACGGAGGCGTCCACGACTCGTAGGCATTCCACACCGTTCACGCGCAGGCGCGGGTCCACCACGGCGCGTGCATCGGTTCCCATGCGGCAGGTGGAAGTGGGGTGGAACACGGTGTCGCCGGCCTCGCGGCAGAAGGCGAGCCAGTCTTCGTCGCTTTGCACGCGCGGCCCGGGGAATTCCTCGGCGGCGGCATAGTCGCGCATGGGTGCCGTGGCCGCGATACGGCGGACGACCTTCAAGCCATCGACCATTACACGGCGGTCGTTCTCCGTGGCGAGGTGGTTGTAGCGGATGGATGGCATGGTGCGCGGATCGGCAGAGGCGATATGTACCGAGCCGCGCGATTCCACCTGGGTTTGCGATACCGAGAGGGTGAATCCAGAGAAGGTATGCAGATGGCCGCCGCGTTTGGCGGTGGAGAAATTGATGTAATAGATTTGTGCGTCAGGGCGCGCAATTTCTGGCCTTGTGCGGATGAACGCCGCGGCGTAACCGGCGCTCACGGTGAGCGGGCCGCGGCGCTGTAGCAGGTACTGAAGGCCGATTTTGGCTTGGCCCCAAAAGGTGCGCATGTCGTCGTTCAGCGTGATGGGCCGGGTGCAGCGCCAGAACGTGCGGCAGTAGAAGTGGTCTTGCAGATCTTCCCCCACGCCGGGCGCATCGTGCACTGGCGAGATACCATGACGGTCGAGCAACGCGCGCGGTCCTACCCCGGAGAGTTGCAGCAGTTGCGGTGAGTTGAAGCTGCCACCTGAAAGGATGATTTCGCGCGCGGCGCGCACCTCGTGACGGGCCCCGCGCGCTTCGTAGATCACGCCGGTGGCGCGTTTGCCCTCGAACATGACGCGAGTGGCGAGCGCCTCGGTTTCCACGCGCAGGTTGGATCGCTTTTCCGCGGGGCGAAGATAAGCGACCGCGCTGCTACAGCGCCTTCCGTTGCTCGCGTTGGCGTGGTAGTAGCCGGTGCCCTCTTGGGTCGCGCCGTTGAAATCGTCGTTGTGGGGAACGCCGAGTGCCATGGCGGAAGCGATGAAGGCATCGCATATTTCATGTTTATCCGGAATTTCCGACACGGCCAGAGGCCCGCCCGCGCCATGCCACTCGCTGGCGCCGAGGCTATGGTTCTCGGACTTCTTGAAGTAAGGTAGCAAATCGTAGAAGGTCCATCCGGGTATGCCCCAACCGTCGTAGTCCTCGCGCTGGCCGCGAACATGCACCAAGCCGTTGATGGAAGAGGAGCCGCCCAGCACTTTGCCGCGCGGAGTGAATACGCGCCGGCCATTGAGAGTGGGCTCAGGTTCGGATTGATAGGCCCAGTTGACATCGGTGCGCGCGAACAGTTTGCCGTAGCCCAGCGGCACGTGAATCCAGAAATTGGTATCGCGCGGGCCGGCTTCCAGTAGCAACACGCTGTCGCGGCCATTGGCGCTCAGGCGGTTCGCCAGGACACAGCCCGCCGAACCCGCGCCGACGATTACGTAGTCGTAGGTATTACTCAAAGTAGAAATTTGGGTTTGTGCTGATCTTAGTAATCTTAACCTGAACCCAATATCGCCCAGGCGAGAACGTACGTGGCCTGGCGCGTGCCCGTGTGAATCGCACTTATTTACACTTTGCGCGCGGGATCTGCACTGCCCGCGATGGTTTGAACCGCGCTGAACCTTACCGGTGCCGGGGATTTCGCGGGATTCAGAGGAGATACCAAGTTCGGCATGGTGCGAATGGCGCCTACCAAGGGATACTTGGTGGTGTCCTGGCTCGCTTCCCAGCTTGGATCGGCGATCTCGGTGAAGACTTGTTTGAGCCGTTTGCCCCACGTGGAGCGAATCATCTGGAAGTAATTATTGGATTCGTCCATGGTTGCGAAGCGGGTCACCTTGAGCATTCCCGTTTCATAGCAAAGCAAGTCCAAAGGCAGGCCGACGGAAAGATTGCTGCGCAGCGTGGAATCCATCGAGATCAACGCGCACTTGGCGGCTTCATCCAGGGGAGTGGAGGGCGTGATGACGCGGTCTAGGATAGGTTTGCCGTACTTGGATTCCCCAATCTGAAAGTAAGGGTTCTCCGCGGTGGCCTCGATAAAATTGCCGGCGGCGTAGACGTGGAACACGCGGCATGCCTCCGCGCCAATCTGGCCGCCGAAGAGGAAGTTGCAGTTGAATTCGATGCCGAAGTCCTTCAACGCTTGGGCATCGCGCGTTTGCACCTGGCGCACGGCATCGCCCACGAGGCGCACGGCCTCGAACATGCTCGGAGCTGTCCACAGGGAGAGGCCCTCGCCGCTTTCGCGTTCCAGCAACTGTTGTTTGACGGCTTGGGTGATCGCCAGATTTCCCGCGCTCATCAGAACGAGCAATCTCTCGCCGGGGTTCTGCACCACCGTCATTTTGCGGAAGGTACTGATCTGGTCCACGCCTGCATTCGTGCGGGAGTCCGACAGAAAGACAATGCCAGCGTCGAGTTTGATTGCTACGCAATAGGTCATGACCAGTAAGGTGAGATCGAGCCAAGCCATTCCACCGGCCAGGAACTACTGGTTGGCGTGGGAAAGCGCGGATTCGAGACGCCGGATCTGGGCTTCCATCTCCGGGCTCGCACCAAGTGCCGCAGTTGGAAGCAGGAAGAGAAAAACGAGCATCCTAATCATGCTTTAGCCCTTGCCGGCGTAGTGAATTTTCCCTGCGCTCTAAGCTCGGCAAGGTACCGGCTCAAATCAGCCATTTCTTCCAGCGCTTCTAGACGTTCTCGCACTGTCAGTCGTAAGTTGCGATGGAGCTGCCCCTTCCGAACTCCCTCCCGGGTGGTGAGTGGCCAGTTAATCGCTTCGTCAGAGATCATTTCCAGTCTTTTCGAGTTTCATTAATCCCTCGCCGGCTTACTTCGACCACCCCGGCTCTTCGCGGTCCAGAATCCGCTTCAACGCTGCGAAGTGCAAGGCGGACTGCTGGCGTTCGCCTTCGATGGCGGCTGCCACGCCGGTTGCCATCTGGTCAGAAACCTGGCGCAGGAGTTTGCCGCTGCGCTGTGCCAGGCATTGCACCATGCAGGATCGCTCCAGGTAGTAAAGATCGTCGAAGGCGTAATCGATGCGTTCCCCGCACACCATCACGCCGTGGTGGGCCATGAACATGATGTCCTTGCCGCCGAGCGCATGGGCGATGCGCTCGCCCTCCTCGTTGCCCAGGGCCGGGCCGCCGAAGTCGTCGTCGTAGCCGATGCGTTCGTGGAAGCGCATGGCGTTCTGGTTGGTGCGGGTTTCCAGGCGCCCCCGTTCCAGCAACGTGAGGGAAGTGGCCCAGGGCATGTGGGTGTGCAGAACGGCTTTCTTCTTGGCCTTGAGATGCACGCCATAGTGGATGAAGAAGGCGGTGGCCTCCACCTCATGCTTGCCGTCCAATACCTTGCCGCTCTCGTGGATGACCATGAGATTGCCAGGCGTAATCTCCGACCAATGCAGGCCTTGGGGATTGATGAGGAATTTGTCCGGCTCGCCCGGCACTTCCAAACTGAAATGGTTGCAAACGCCCTCGCTCAGGCCCATGCGCGAAGCGGTGCGCAGCGCTGCCGTCAGGTCAATTCGGGCTTGCTTGATATCGTATTGTTTGGTGGCGGGGGTTTTTTTGATGATGCGCTTGATCTCGCTAATATCCACTGCGGTCTCCTTCTGTGGTTTTGGACTGCAATCCGTCGTTTGGCAAGACTCTAACCCTTTTTCGGCGCCTGCGCGTTTACAGGTGGCAGAATCCACCCTCAAAGGAATCTCCATGAAGCCATTTTCCCATCCTTCCGTGTTTCTTGTCTTGTGCATGACAAATGGTGCTTTCGCGGCGCAGACTGGCCATTCCATCACCATCTACAGCAGTGCGCAGCCCGGCGCGATTCCCGCAGAGATTTACCGGCACGGTGCGCAAGCGGGCTACGCCGTGCCGGGGTACGCATTGGTGCGTCATGACCGAGAAATCGCTCTTGCGAGCGGGCGCAACGAAGTTCGGTTCACGGATGTGGCGGGTTTAATCGACCCGACGACCGTTTCCTTTCAGTCATTGACGGACCCGCGGGGTGCGCGTGTGATCGAGCAAAACTTTCAGTTCGATTTGGTGAGCACGGAGAAGTTAATGCGGAAGTTCGTTGACCGCGAGATTTCCGTAGAACAAACTCGCGAAGCCAAGGTGGAGACCTTCAACGGAACCCTGCTTTCCACTCAAGGAAGCATCGTGCTCCGGCAAGCCGACGGCATGGTGCGTAGCATTCCACACAACTCCGGAGTGGTCTTGCCCAACCTGCCCGGCGGGCTCATCACGCGGCCCACGCTCTTGTGGGAGGTGGCGGCACAAAAGGCTGGCGCTCACAATGTGCGCGTGTCCTACCAAACCACTGGCGTTACTTGGTGGGCTGATTACAACCTTACCTACACGGAAGGCGCGGATGCGAACTCGTGCAAGGTGGATGTGGGCGCCTGGGTGAGTATCCTCAACCAGTCGGGCGCGGGCTACCCGGAGGCAAAGATCAAGCTCATCGCCGGCGATGTACACCGGGCACCACAACCGCAAGCCACGGGCGGCTTGCGAGCCTCCATGGAAATGAAGCGTGAAGATCTGGCCGAGGCGGGGTTCCAAGAAAAGTCTTTCTTCGAGTATCACCTCTATACGTTGGGGCGGCCCAGCACTCTGCCCGACAATTCCACCAAGCAGATCGAGTTGTTCCCCTCCGTGAGTTCGGTGCCCTGCGATAAGACCCTGGTCTGCTACGGCTAGGACGGAAACTATTTTGGCTATGGCGGCAGCCCGATCACGGACCGCAACTTCGGGCTCACTGGGAATAAGAAGGTGGACACCTACCTGAGCTTCAAGAACACGAAGGACAACAACATGGGCGTGCCCCTCCCCTCGGGCCGGGTGCGCGTGAGTAAGCTCGATAGCGCCGATGGATCCATGGAGTTCATCGGCGAGGACCGCATCGATCACACGCCCAAGAACGAAACCATCCTGCTAAAACTGGGCTCGGCCTTCGACGTGGTGGGGGAGCGCCGGCAAGTGGAATTCAAGATAGACACGAACCGCAACACCATGACGGAGGAGATCGATGTCAAGATTCGCAACCGCAAGGAAGAAGCGGTGAAAGTGATCGTGAAGGAGAACCTCTACCGCTGGACGAACTGGAAGATCACCCAAGCCTCCCACGCCTTCGAGAAACAGGATGGACGCACGATTCATATTCCCGTCACCATTGGCGCGGACAAGGAAGCCGTGATCAAGTACACGGTGAGGTATTCTTGGTGAGGCGTGAGAGGTGAGAGGTGAAAGGTGAGGCGTGAGGAGTGACGAGGGAGGAGTGAGGGGTAGGATCGAGGAGGCTGCCGTGCGCGTGGGTTCTCGCGTGCGCAAGACGCCGGTTGCCGAGTTGGATTCGCGAACGGTGCTAAAGCTCGAATTACTTCAGCACACCGGTTCGTTCAAACCGCGCGGGGCATTTAATCGCATGCTGTCTTCCGAAATTCCTTCGGCGGGCGTGATCGCGGCGTCGGGGGGAAATCATGGGGCGGCCGTGGCGTATGCGGCGCGCGAACTGGGCGTGGCCGCCGAAATATTTGTTCCGTCGGTTACGCCCGCGACGAAGCTAGCGCGTTTGCAGGCTTATGGCGCCACCATTCATCAAGTGGGTGCAAGCTACTCAGAAGCCTTTGTTGCCATGCAAGCGCGGGCTGGCGGCACGGGTGCGCTGGTGGTCCACGCCTACGACCAGGAGGAGGTGGTGGCGGGGCAGGGCACCCTCGCTCGTGAAATGGAATTGCAGATAGGTGGGTTGGATGCGGTGTTCGTGGCCGTGGGCGGCGGCGGGCTCATTGGCGGGGTTGCGGGATGGTTCGAGAATCGCGTGCGCGTGATCGGCGTGGAACCGTCCTCTTGCGCGACGCTGCACGACGCCTTGAAGGCCGGGGAACCGGTCGATGTGCCGGTGTCTGGTATCGCGGCGGATTCGCTGGGCGCGAAGCGCATCGGAGCCATCGCCTTTTCCATTGCACGTAAGTTCGAGAGCGAGGTGATCCTCGTTTCCGGCGAAGAAATCGTGCAAGCCCAGCGTTTTCTATGGGAGCGCTTTCGCGTCGCGGCCGAGCCTGGCGGTGCCGCGGCCCTGGCGGGATTCTTGTCCGGCCGCGCGGGCCTTGAATCCGGTGCGCGCGCCGCTGTCATTGTCTGTGGCGGCAATGTAGATCCCGCGACGCTGGCTGGGTGATCGCGGCGAGG
>SHXO01000006.1 GCA_009693245.1 Betaproteobacteria bacterium
TGATGAACCTGGTCTACAACATGGTGCGCCTGATGCAGTTGATCAAGCGTGCCGCAAAAAGCGCATTAGCCCCGCAAGGGGTCAATCCGTGTGCGGTTGGGTAAGTTGGATACAAAGCCAGTGAAGAGGCTCGCAAAACGCCTTGAAAGTCGAGAAATAACCCGGCTGAAGGTCACCTGGCCGAGAATGAAACTCATTTCGCTAACGCGGTAAGAGATCCGTCGTAGAAAAGTGATTATTAGAGGTGCCCTTAATCGCCGAAGTACCCATCATGGAAGGGCTGATGGGCCGGGCGTTGGAGTTGGACGAATCCTACGAGGCGGGCGCGATCCACCAATTTCTCGCCGGTTATGAACTCAACCGCCGCCATCGCAAGGGTGACCCCGCGCAGCTTGCGCGCGATCACTTTTTTCGCGCGGTGCAATTATCCCAAGGCAAGCACGCCGCGAGTTTTGTGATCCTCGCCGAAAGCGTCGCCGTGCGAGAACAGAATCGCGCGGAATTCGAGAAGCTCTTGGGCACGGCCATCAAGATCGATCCGAATGCCGCCCCTCAATGGCGCTTGGCGAATTTGCTCTGGCAGCAACGGGCACGATGGCTGCTCACGCGCAAAGAACAACTCTTCACGGAATAGCGAACTTACCCATGCGACTAGAGCGGGCTATCCGCCATGTGTTGTTAGCGATTACCGCCATCACTGCGGGGCTGTGCATTCCGCGGGGCTTCGCCGATGAAATGGTCAAGATACGCTTGGGCACTCTCGCACCCAAGGGATCGGCCTATCACCGGGCATTGCAGGAGATGGGGGACAAGTGGCGCCAGGCGCAAGGCTCCGCGGCGAGCTTCGTGATCTACACCGATGGCACCCAGGGGGGGCGAGGCCGACATGGTGCGACGCATGCGCGTGGGCCAGCTCAACGCGGCCCTCGTGTCCGTGGTGGGGCTCATGTAAATCGACCGTTCCGTCAGCGCCCTGCAATACATGCCCATGGTATTTCGCGAGTGGGGCGAGGTGGATTACGTGCGCGATCATCTGCGCGAGCAACTCGAACGCCGGTTGTTCGATCGCGGATTCGTCGTGTTGTTTTGGGGGGACGCCGGGTGGGTGCGTTACTTCACCAAGGAACCCATCGTTCACCCCACGGATTTCAAGCGCATGCGCATCTTCGCTTGGAACGGAGATAGCAACACCGTGGACATCATGAAGGCGATGGGCTACCAGCCCGTGCCCCTGGAGACCTCGGATATTCTTCCAGGCTTGCAGGCCGGCTTGATCAACGTCGTTCCCTCCGGCGCGTATTACGCGCTGTCGGGCCAATTCAATACGGTGGTGCGCCATATGATCGACGTGAAATGGATACCCATCGTGGGGGCGGCCGTGGTCACGCGCCGCGCCTGGGATCTGATGACCCCGTACGCTCGCGAGCAATTGCGCACCGCGGCCGTGGACGCGGGAGTCAAGATTCGCGATCGCGCCCGCGTGGAGGATTCCGAGGCCATCGACGCCATGCGCAAGCGCGGCTTGAGCATCGTGGCGGCCACGCCGGAAGTGGAGGCCGAATGGCGGCGGCTCGCCGAAGAAGCCTATCCCAGAATTCGAGGTTCCATGGTGCCCGCCGAATTGTTCGACCAGGTTCGCCAACTCGTTCGAGAATATCGCGGGCGGGCAAAGTCCGCCGCCCGCTTCTAGACCTTTCTCCCCCGCGCGCCATGCAGGTTTTGCGGCGGGTGGAGAATGTATTCCTCGCCACGGCTCTGGGCGCCATGGTGTTGTTGCCCCTCGCGGAAATACTTTCCCGCGCTGGCTTGCGAGCGGATATCCCCGGAAGCCCGGCCATATTGCAGCACCTCTCTTTGGTGGTGACCATGTTGGGCGCGACTGTCGCGGCTCGCGAAGGACGCTTGCTCGTGTTGTCCAACATCCAGCCTATTCTCACGGGCCACCCTAAAAATCTTGCGCGCTGGTTCGCGAGTTCGGTGACGGCGGCCATGGGGATCGTGCTTGCCTACTGCGCCTGGATTTTTATTAATAGCTAATGGGAAGCAGGCAAACAGTGGTTCGGTACCGTACCGGCCTGGATCGTCCAATGGGTCATGCCCGCGGGCTTTGCCGCCATCGCGTTGCGCTCGCTTTTATTTGCGCTATTGGGCTCGCGGTGTTCGCCTTGGATCTATTCCCCAGGCAAGCCATGGTGGTCCTGGGTTTGTGCATGCTGGGATTGGGCGCGATGCTGGGGGCCGCGGTGTTCGCGCTATTGGGCGGAGTAGCGGTCCTGCTCTTCTGGGGTAGCGAGCTACCCATTGCTTCCCTGGCCGTGGATCACTACCGCCTCGTGGCGAATCCCGCGTTGCCCGCCATACCGCTCTTTACCTTGGCCGGGTATTTTCTGGCTGAAGGGGGAGCGCCCGCCCGGCTCGTCCGGGTTTTCCGTGCTGCCTTTGGCGACCGCCCGGGCGGAGCCGCGGCGGTCACTGTCTGAGCCTGCGCTTTTTTTACCGCTTTTCACAGGGGCTTCTGGCGCCGCCATTTTGGCCCTAGGCGGGTTGCTGCTGCCCTTGTTGGTGGCCTCTGGCCAATCCCAACGTTCGGCTTTGGGGCTGGTCACAAGTGCTGGCTCCCTGGGCGTGTTGCTGCCTCCAAGTTTGCCGCTCATTCTTTATGCCGTGGTGGCGAAGGTGCCTCTGCGGGATTTGTTTCTATCGGCCATCGCTCCGGCCTTGCTGCTATTGAGTTTGGCGTTTCTTTGGGCGCGCTGGGCTCAAGGCGCAGTGCCGCCCGCCGCCGCGAACGTTAGGGAACCCTTGGGTCCCGCACTCAAAGCGGCGTGCTGGGAATTGCTCCTGCCTGTCGTGGCCTTCGCCGCTCTTTTCGGTGGTTGGGCCACACCAGTGGAAGAGGCGGCCGTGACCGCGTTCTACGCATTCGTGGTGGAGGTGTACGTCTACCGGGGGCTTAGCCTACGGACCGGTGTCCCACGCATAGCCGCCGAGTGTGGCCTGTTGGTGGGCGGCATACTCCTCATCCTTGGGGTGGCGCTAGGGCTCACGAATTTCCTGGCGGATGCTCAGGTGCCAGAATTACTGGTGGATTGGGTACGCGACAATCTGGAATCCAAATGGGTTTTCCTGCTGGTACTCAATGTATTCTTATTGGCCGTGGGCTGTTTCATGGATATCTTCTCGGCCATCGTCGTGGTCGTTCCCCTGATCGTGCCCCTGGGCGCCGCGTTCAATGTTGACCCCATCCACCTCTGTATCATCTTCCTCGCCAACATGGAACTCGGCTACTTGACCCCGCCGGTAGGGATGAATCTGTACTTCGCTTCCTCTCGCTTCGGGCGCCCGCTGGGGGAAGTGGCCTGGGCATCGTTCCCGTACGTGGTTGTACTTGCCCTAGGCGTTCTGGCGATCACTTATGTGCCGTGGATCTCGGCACTTTCTCGCGGTGCGTTCTAGGGAGTGTTTCCAGCATGATTCAAAATAAGCGCAGCGTCCTGGCGCGCGATGTTCGCCCCATCGAGGTGTGGGCGTGGGCCATGTACGACTTCGCCAATTCTGGATACACCACGGTGGTGATCACGGCGGTGTTCAATGCCTATTTCGTGGCCAGTGTCGCGGGTAATGCGGCGTGGGCGACCCTCGCATGGACTGCTTCGCTCTCCGTATCCTACGTGCTCATCATTTTGCTGGGACCGGCTATTGGCTCCTATTGCGACCGCCACAACGCGAAGAAAAAAGTGCTCATGTTAAGCACCGGGGGTTGCATCTTTTCAACGGCCTTGTTGGGATTGGTTGGGCCTGGGGAAGTCGCCCTCGGTGTAGGTTTGATCGTGCTGTCCAATACATTTTTTGGCCTGGGAGAAAACGTCATCGCGGGATTTTTGCCGGAGCTGGCCAAAGGCAAAGCCTTCGGGCGAATTTCGGCCTGGGGTTGGTCACTGGGATACGTGGGCGGGTTGGTGAGCTTGGGTGCCAGCCTTGCGTACATCACCTGGGCACGGGGGCAAGGCCACAATGCGGCTCAGTTCGTCCCCGCGACGATGGTCATCACGGCGATATTGTTCTGCGTGGCCAGTCTCCCGGCCTTTGTGTTCCTGCGCGAGCGCCCGTCGGAATCGGGCCCAGTGGCGCGCGGCGCACAGGGGTTGGGCCAATGGACCAAGGACGCCTCGCGATTTCCCGACCTGTCGCGATTCCTGCTGTGCATCGTGCTCTACCAAGCGGGAGTGCAGGCGGTCATCGCGCTGGCCGCCATCTATGCGCAGCAAGCGATGAAATTCGATACCCAGGACACACTGCTTCTCGTACTCGTGGTGAACGTCACCGCTAGCATCGGAGCTTTTGCCTGCGGCTACCTGCAAGACCGCATCGGTCACAAGCGTACCTTGGCGATCACGCTGGCGGGTTGGTGCGCCATGGTCGCTTTGGCATGGTTCGCCACCGCCCCAGGCTTGTTTTGGGTGGCGGCGAACGTGGCGGGGCTGTGCTTGGGTTCCAGCCAGGCGGCCGGACGCGCACTGGTGGGGTACATGAGTCCCCACAGCCGGCGTGCCGAGTTCTTTGGGTACTGGGGTTTGGCCGTTAAGCTAGCCTCCGTCATGGGGCCGCTGACCTATGGGCTCGTCACCTGGCTGACGAACAACCATCACCGGATGGCCATGTTGGCCACTGGCATATTCTTTGTTCTCGGGCTCTTGGTACTGGCAAGGATCGATATCAAGCGCGGCCGGATCGCGGCCCGGCGCGCGGAACGAACCTTGCGAAGAGCCGTTGCCACCTAACGCATTCCCAACGCTGCATATCGACATGAACCGCTGTTATATCGAGGCCCTCATCATCACCGTACGAAGGATGTCCCGTTAAGCCCATGGCGCGCGCGAATACCAACGATCCCTTTCGCTCCGTGGAAGAAGTCATATATATGCTCGACGCCGCGCGCACACAGGCGGGGATCAAGCCAACGGTACTGTATCGGTCCATCGGGGATCTGGAAGCCAAAGCCCAGCCCTGCATCGAGGCCATCACTTTGGAATATGCGCGCGAAGGAGGGCGTCTTCAACGTGCCCATGAGCGCCGCATATGGAATGCGGTGGCCGAATTCTGGCGCCATCTGGGGGCGGCCTATGAGGACTGTTTTTGGCAGTTCCAGTCAGGGGAGGGCGATTCGGACGGGTTGAAGGAGGCCATTCCGGTGATTGTCAGCCGTGCCATTCGTGCCATGGGTGCCGAACTCAAATGGACCAAGATGGCTTACGGCCCCGCGGATCCCACCCTATGGGGACGGATGGGCGCGCTTTATGTGATCGCCGAGCAAATGAAATGCTCGCGGGAACCATGCTTGATTTTCGCGCAAAGCGATGAGGAATCCAGTATTCACGACGAGTACTTGCGCGTTCTGATGTTTTCCATGGATGCCGTGGATACGTTGACGCCGCAAGAAATCGAATTGGTGCACCGGCTAAGCGCGAGTTTTGTGCACGCTTTCCTCATGCAGACTCAGCCTGGTAAAGGCTGCCACTACTACGTGGATCTGAGCGCCGCCCGCCCGCCTGGTGGACCGCCTGCTGTCCCCAGCACCCAATCCGCGTTATTACGGGCCAGGGCAAGCCGGTGCGCAGACAGAGAAACTCATAGAGCTCGTCGAATCGCGCAACGAGGTTCCGGTAGACCTGGGAATCGGTAAGGACTATGAGCCTGCCGTGGTGGCCGAAGCATTGCGCCACCTCGCGCGGCAATGGGCCTCCATCCCGCCGGCCCGCGGCGAGGAGCGGGAGGAGTCCTCACAGCGGCTGCGCATCGTGCACGACTTCGACACCGTTCTCAGGGCCGTCCTCGCCATGGGGCGAAACCCTCAAATCGAAGCCAGCATGGAAACATGGACCGTGCAAAATTCCAGCGTGCACGGCCTGGGAGCCGTATTGCCCGAAACCCCGCAAGATTGGCTGCGGGTGGGGATCCTCATAGCGGCGCGTCCGGAAGGGGGGCAGTTGGGGAGTGGGCGTGATCCGCAGGATCACCATGAACCCCAACCGCCAGCGCTATGTCGGGATACAGATGATGAGCCTGAGCACCACGCCCGTGAGGCTCTTCGCCGCGGATGCCTCGGAGGAAACCGAGAACCCCGGCGAAGTGGCGCTACTGCTGCCCAGCAACGGGGAAGACTCCGCCGGGCGCAGTGAACTCGATTTGTTATTGCGGCCTGGCAGTTTCTTTTCTCACCGGCCGGTGCGCATGGAGTTCCATCAAAAAACCTATCCGCTCATGCCCAAGCAGGCGGTGGAAGCGGGGCGCGATTTCGAAATGGTTCGCTTTCGCGTCGCGGAGCGTTAATTAGTCTCCTTCGGGTTAAATGTTGGCGGAATTGGAGAAGAAGTTGCGCAACGGTGCCCTGGTTATGGGGGATTAACAAGGGGATCGCCCCTTGTTCCTCTTGGGGGATAAACAAGGGGGTTCTCCCCTTGTTCGTAACATGATTGTTGCCGAGGCGAGTGCATGCGTTTTGGTTCCGGCTAGGCCGGCTTTGGGTTCTTGGGCCGGATCGCTGATTTCGGCCGGAACGCCTTGACCACGGCCTCCTGGGTTTCGATGTAAGGCCCGCCCAACAAGTCGATGCAGTAGGGCACCGCCGCGAAAATACCCTGGACGATAGGTTTCCCTTCCGCGTTCTTGAGGCCCTCCAGCGTCTCCCGAATGGATTTAGGCTGGCCCGGTAAATTGATGATGAGGGCCTTGCCGCGAATGACGCCCACCTGGCGCGAAAGAATCGCGGTGGCCACGAACTGCAAGCTAATCTGGCGCATCTGTTCGCCGAAACCTGGCATCACGCGATCCGCCACGGACAGCGTAGCCTCGGGCGTGACATCCCTGGGGGCAGGCCCGGTTCCACCGGTGGTTAGCACGAGATGGCAACCTTCCACATCCACCAATTCCTTGAGGGCGGCTTCAATCAACGGTTGTTCATCGGGAATCAATCGCGACGCGAGCGTCCAGGGGGAACTCAAGGCCGCGCGAAACCATGCCTCCAGGGAAGGAATGCCTTCGTCCTTGTACACGCCTTGGGAGGCGCGATCGCTTACGGATACCAATCCGATTTTTAGTAGATCGTTCATGATGACTCGCCTGAATTGCCGGGCGATATATCCGGTGACAGGGCGGGCGCGGAAACGTATTCCTTCAACACCTGGAATAACCGCCGAAACGCCCGCGGTGCCTTGGCTTCATCGCGCTCCTTGCGCGCGTTGCGAAGCAATTGCCGCAGGTGCTGAATATCGCACCCGGGGTGTTCGGCCACGAACTCCTCCAATGCCGCATCGTCCGCGATGAGCGTGTCGCGCCAGCGCTCGAGGCGGTGATGATAGGCGGTCAGCGCGGTGGATTTTCCCCGGATCTGGTCGAGGTAAGCGCGAATTTCCCCGGCGTCCACGTCTCGCATCAAGCGCCCGATGTATTGTCCTTGGCGCCGCCGCGCCTCATGCTTGGTGATGCGCTTGGCTTGCAGCACGGCATCCAGCAAGATCTCCGGCAGCGCGATTTTTCCCAGTTGTTCCCGGGAAAGACTCACCAGTTCCTCCCCCATGGCTTGAAGATCCAGCATGTTTTTTTTGCGCCGGGTCTTGCTTGGTGGTGTAACGCCCGTGTCCGCGGGATCCGGTACGTGTTGTTGCGCGTGTATCATAGCTTGGCCTCGATGCTCCCATCTTGTTGCCGCTGGATTCCTACTAGTAATTTCCGAATCGTTTCCTCTCCATTCTCTTGCCCGATATCAATGGATGATCTTGCACGCCGTTCTTCCTTCAGTTTTTCCCGCGATACGCTCTCGCAAATTGCCCGGGATGTCCTAGCGCACGCCAGGAGCGCGGGCGGCAGCGCCTGCGAAGTGGAAGTCAGCGAAGGCTTTGGCCAGACCGTCGCGGTTCGCCAGGGCGAAGTCGAGAACATTGAATATAACAAGGATAAGGGCGTGGGCGTGACGGTCTATTTGGGCCAGCAACGCGGTAGCTCCAGCACCTCGGATTTTTCTCCGCGTGCCCTGCGCGAAACCGTGGACAAGGCTTTATCCATCGCTCGCTTTACCGCCATCGACGATTGCGCCGGATTGGCCGACCGCGAGGGCTTGGCGACGGAGTTTCCCGATCTGGATCTTTTTCACCCTTGGGCGCTGTCCGTGGAAGACGCCATCGAAATGGCCAAGGTGTGCGAAGCGGCCGCCTTGGTGGTGGATCCGCGAGTGAAGAATTCGGAGGGTGCCTCGGTGTCCACGCAGCAATCCCATTTCATTTACGCCAACTCCAACGATTTTCTAGGAGGCTACCCGTCTTCGCGGCAATCGGTTTCGTGCTCCGTCATCGCCAGCGAAAACGGGCAGATGCAGCGCGACGACTGGTACAGCATGGCGCGCAGCCAAGCCGACATCGAGAAACCCGAGGAGGTGGGCCGGCGCGCGGGAACGCGTTGCGTGCGGCGCTTGGGCGGTAGGCAGATGGGCACGACGGAAGTCCCGGTGGTGTTAGAAGCCCCTATCGCTTCGTCTCTTTTGGGCCATTTCGCGGGTGCGGCCAGCGGCGGCAGCCTTTACAGAAAATCTTCTTTCTTACTGGATTGCCTGGGGCGCGAAATATTCGCGCGCAACGTGCAAGTGCACGACGTGCCGGATCTCAAAAGAGGCTTTGGCAGCAGCGCGTTCGACGATGAAGGGGTGCGGACCCAGCGCCGGCATATCGTGAAGAACGGCGTGCTGGAAGGTTACTTCCTGGGCAGCTACTCCGCGTGCAAGCTCGGCATGAAAACCACCGGCAATGCCGGTGGCAGCCATAATTTGATCATGGATAGCACGGGCGAGGATTTCGCCACGTTGCTGAAGAAACTGGGCCGTGGGTTGCTGGTTACCGAGCTCCTGGGCATGGGCGTGAACCAACTCACCGGGGACTACTCGCGCGGTGCCGCCGGGTTTTGGGTGGAAGGCGGCGAGATCGCCTATCCCGTGGAAGAAATCACCATCGCCAGCACCTTGCAGGAGATCTTCAAGGGGATCGTTGCCATCGGCAACGACGTACTGGTTCGCGGTGCGCGCCAATGCGGGTCCATTCTCATCGATCGCATGACCGTGGGCGGCCAGTAGCTTGGGCGTAGGTTGGGCTGGGCAATGCGAAGCCCAACTATTTTCTCTACACCCTCCCGCGCCAGCTTGCCACGCCGAGCGCCAGGGCACCCGCCAGCAATCCCCAAAACGCCGAACTGATTCCAAGGAGCGAGGCACCCGAAGCCGTCACCAGGAAGGTGATGAGCGCCGGTTCGCGCTGCTTGTCCTCCTTCATGGCGGTGGCAAGCCCGCTGGCGATGGTGCCGATCAGTGCGAGCCCCGCGATGGCCGCGATTAATTCCTTGGGAAAGGCGGCGAAAACAGAAGCTACTGCCGCCCCAAGCGCGCCCACCACGAGATAGAACACTCCGGCGGCCACCGCGGCGGTGTAACGCTGTTTGGGGTCTTCGTGCGCCTCCTTACCCATGCAGAGGGCGGCGGTGATGGCGGCCAAGTTCAACGCGAAGCAGCCAAAGGGTGCCAGCACCAAGGTCGTAATGCCCGTCCACGTGATCAATGGCGACACGGGGGTGTCGTACCCAGCGGCCCGTATCACGGCGTAGCCGGTGACGTTCTGAGAAGCCATCGTCACTACGAACAAAGGAATCCCAACTCCAATCATCGCCCGCCAGGAAAAGGCCGGAGCGGTGAAAACCGGTGTTGCCAATACCAATTGCAGTTTTTCGAATCGTAGCAAGCCTTGTACACTGGCGAGCAACGCACCTAGCAACAGCACCATCAATACGGCGTATCTCGGCCACCAACGCTTGCAGACCAGATAAGACGCGAACATCGCGAGCACCAAGACCAGCTGCGACTTCATGGCCACGAACACTTCCATGCCGAAGCGCACGAGCACCCCGGCGAGCAACGCCGACGCGATGGACAGGGGAATGCGGTCCATGATGCGCTCGAACCATCCTGTCATGCCGCTAAGGGTGATGAGCAAGCCGCAAAACATGAAGGCACCAATGGCCTCGGACATGGGAATTCCCACGAGGCTGGTCGCGAGCAAGGCCGCGCCGGGCGTGGACCAAGCCGTCACCACGGGTTTTCGGTAGCGTAGGGATAAGCCAATGCAAGTGAGCCCCATCCCAAGACCCAAGGAGCCGATCCAGGAACTCACTTGCTGCACGTTAGCTCCCGCCGCCGCGGCAGCCTGATACACCAGCGCGGCGGAACTCGAGAAGCCTACCAAGACCGTGATGAATCCGGCGGCAATACTGGCCGGGGAGATGATCCTCACGCCGAACTGGACCGGAAGGCGGCGGCGATTTTTCCCATGCGCGCACGGTTCACGCCGAAGTCCGAGTATCCCGTGCGTGCGCCGCTGCGAAAATGGATCAGCCGGGCAGCGTCATCGAAGGAGAACTCCGCATCGTCGGTGAAGCGAAAGACCAGGGAGCGAAATTCAACGCGCAGGTACCCGGTTTCGCGCTGGACGATGGTGATGCGAGGAAGCCCGCGCAAAATGGTTTCCAAGCGCCTCTGCGACTGGGCGAGCTCTCCTGTAAAGGGAATGGGCGCCATGCGATGGGATTCCTTCGCCGCGCTGGTACAAACGCAATTGGGTGAGGGCGGGCACGGACGCGGAGATTTCATGCGAGGTCAGCCAACATTCGCTGGCTCGATCCAATTATGCAGCGCGATCCCGCCGTCCACCACCACGGTGGTGCCCGTCACGTAGGATGAAAAACGATCGGCCAGAAGGGCCAGCGCCATGCCGGCGATCTCGCGCTACAGGGTGAAGCCCGCGTGGAGATTGACCTCCAGCATCTCTTGCCATGTGGCGTCTTCCACGGCGAGAATATGATCGATCTCCTTGCGGCGCGGGCTGGCGCTGTGGACAAACACCGAAGGCGCACTACCAGAAGCTCGCATTCGCTCGATCAACTCCAACGCTTAGCCTGGTGAACCAAGGTTCGCGCATAGGAATTGGACGTCGCGTCCCTCTTTCAGAAGGAGCCCCGTGATTTCCTCACCACGGCGAACATCGGAGTCGCTCAAGAGGACTCGGGCACCCTCTTGGGCCAGGGTCATGGCGATGGCCCTGCCGATACCGGAGGCAGCACCGGTTACCAGAGCCGTATCGCCAGCGAGTAATCTCGTATTGGAGGTCATGGTTTGGAGTGCTTGCCCGGCATTGAAGATGCTCCAGAAAATGCGAGGGAGGCAGTGTACCGGGTAATCTTTAGTTCTGGTTTTCGGATGGCGGGAGTAAGCTAACGTCCCCGCATTGAAAGACAATCCAGAATCGCAACATGAAAATTCTCGTAACCGGTGGCGGTGGCTTTGTAGGCGGCGCGATCGTGCGAGCGTTGCTTGCTCGTGGCGACAACGTCATCGCTTTCGACACCCATTTCTCGCGGCACTCGGCCGCGAGCGAAGAACTCCTCCGCGTGCCTGTCGACATCACGGACATGGCGGCCGTGGCCCAAGCCATGGTGCGGCACAAGATTGATGCGGTGATCCATGCCGCGGCCGTCGTGGGTGTGCTCACATCTATCGGCAGCCCGCTGAACGTCGTGCGAGTGAACATCGAAGGGTCCCTCAACGTCTTCGAGGCCATGCGCCTGGCTGGCGTGAAGCGCTGCGTGCATATCAGCTCCGAGGAAACCTACGGCGCCTTCCAGGCGGACAAGATCGATGAGAACCATCCGCAAAATCCCGTATACCCCTACGGCATTTCCAAGCTTACCGTGGAACATTTGGGACGCACCTACGGCGAGGTTCATGGAATCGAAGTGCTCAACGTTAGCACCTGCTCCGTCTACGGCGTGGGGTTGCCGCGCGCGCGCATACCGAAGAACATCGTTGAAGCGGCCCTGGCCGGGCGTAAGCTGCATGTTCCCAGTGGCGCGGAAACGGCCATCGACCATACCTATATCGGCGATACGGTGAGCAGTACAGTGGCCATCCTGGACCATCCGGGCCATCGCTTCGATGCCTACAATATCGCCAGCGGGCGTAGCGTGACCCTGGGCGAAATCGCCGCCATCGTTCGCGAGTCGATTCCCGGGGCGGAACTGACCATAGGGCCTGGGCCGGCACGTCACGGCGATCAAGTGGAAATGGTTCGCAAGGGGGCTTTGGATGTGTCGCGCGCTGAAGCGGAGTTTGGCTGGCGGCCCCAATACGATATTCGCTCGGGGCTCGCGGCGTACATCGGCGCATTGAGGAGAATAAGTGCCCAAGAAGGAAGCTAGCGCAAAGGCTGTCGTCCGGCCCGCGGCCGCGGTGATGTGGGAGGAGCCGCCCGAGCATTACGGCGGTGCCTACTCCATTTACAACACGGGGATGACGGATTTGCCCTTTATCGTGGTGACGTCTCCGCCCGATCATGAACCCAAGCAACGAAAGGAATAGACATGGAAGCAGACCACGCGGCACATATGCGAGAGATCGGTGCCAGCACCCGAAAAAGCGCACGAACCATGGCAGACGAACCGGCGATGCCCGCGCGGCCCACGCTGGCGGACATTCTCACTAAGCGCCTGCACAAACCGCGCTTCGGCTTGCCTTTCGCCGCCGCCCACCACGGCGCTCAATGCGCCGCGCTTGCATTGAAGGCGGGCGTGGATGAGGAAACCGTAATTGCCTGTCTGCTGCACGATATCTCCATGGGGCTCAACCGCTCCGATCATGGCTGGTGGGGCGCACAGTTGATCGAGCCCTACGTATCCGAAAAGATATCCTGGGGCGTGCGCTATCACCAGGCGCTGCGCTTCTATCCCGACGAAGCGGCCGGTTACCAATACCCGCAGATGTATGTCACCATGTTCGGCGAAAACTACAAGCCTCCCGAGTACATCGAAGCGGCCTACAAATTCGCGCGCAATCACAAGCTATACATGGCGGCGCGCCATATAACCGTGTACGACGACTACAGCTTCGATCCCGGCGTGCCTTTCACCATCGAGCCCTTCATGGACATCATCGGGCGCCACTTCCGCCAACCCAAGGAAGGCTTGGGCAATGACGGCAGCCCGACGGCTCACATGTGGCGTACGATGATCGACCCCACCAAGCCGCTGTGACCTCGGTTCCGGTCGCGAACGAACGCCGGTGAAAACCTCTGCGTTGTTCTGGGGCCTGCTGGCAATGAATACGGTTGCCCTCGCTCTGGAGCCGAAGGAATGCCTCAAGTTCGAGGTGATTGCCAACGGTGATGCCACGTTCACCAATATCTGCAGCGACGTGCTCAACATGCAATATTGCGTGGACAGCGCGGCCAGCACCAAATCCTGCGCGCGTGCCAGCATCCCGGTAGTCACATTCCATCACGGCGTGAGCGATCGGATTCCATCTTATGCGAACCACGGTAAGCCGCCAGTCCATTCCGCCATTTGCGTCTACCCGGAAGCCCCGGTGGGATGGAAGCCGGAAAAGGATAGTGTTTACACCTGCAAGAAGACTTGTGTGATGTGCTGACAGAGGGCCAGAGTGCGCCGTAAAGCATCCAAAACCACGATTCAGGCGGTGCCCTTCGACCTCGGAATAGATGGATTCGAGCGGTTCGTTCCTGTGAATTGGTGCCGCCAATGACCAGCGAAATTCTGCACATCGTAGCCGATGACCGGGAAGCGAACAGCGGGGTGATAGATGCCTTGAAGCGTCATCCGCAGTGCAGCGTGCGGATCGCGCGCATGCGGCTGGGGGATTATCAGGTGAGCGGCCGCCTGCTGTTCGAGCGAAAGACATTACGTGACTTGGTCGAATCCATTATCGACGGCCGGTTTCTCAATCAAGCGCGCAGGCTCTCAGCCAATCCCCTAAGACCCGTCATTCTTCTTGAAGGCACTGCGCGCGACATAGCAGGTTGCGGGATGACCAGAGAGGCAATCCATGGCGCGCTGGTTTCGGCCGCCATTGTGTTCGGTATTCCATTGCTGCGTTCGCGGGATCCTGAAGAATCCGCGATGTTGATGCTGTTCGCGGCACGACAGACTCAGGAGGGGATTGCTGGCGCGTTGCCGCGCCCGGGATTCCGTCCAAAGTCGAAGCGAGGACTTCAACTGCATATCCTGCAAAGCCTGCCAAGCATAGGCCCCGTGCGCGCAAGACGATTGATCGACAGATTTGAAACGATCGAGTCCGTAGTCTCGGCAATGCCTGAGGAGCTGGCGAATGTGGAAGGGATAGGACCTATCCTCGCCCGCAAGATTCGCTGGTCGGTGTGCGAGCCTACGGCGAAATACCTCGTCTTCGCGTCTGATCGCGCAGGACGATGCGGGAACAGTGCGAATGCTGGAAGAACGCCGGGCGGTAGCTTGATTTTTTCCATGTGTGGGACCATCTGAGCGCGGCGGCCAAGGTCATCATTACTGAGGCAAAGGCGCAAAAAGCGTGGATGGAGGAGCAAAAAAACCAGCTCAAAACACAGCGTGCTGAGCAGGTCCTGCAAACCCTAGGGCCGTACATAGAAGCACCAGAGATCGATGACAGCAATGCCCCTGTGAGACAGTGCCAGCGCTATCTCATCCACCGGCGCGAACAACTCGGCTACCAGGGCGCGCTAGAGCGTGATTTACCGATTGGATCGGGAGAAATCGAAAGCGCGCACCGCTACATAGTACAACAACGCCTAAAATGCCCAGGCGCTTGGTGGAAAGCCGCCAACGCCGACCATATGTTGGCCTTGCGGATCAATCGCGCAAACCACAAGTGGAATGAGTATTGAGCGCAGGACTTGAAGCAAGCCCATAGTCAACGTCCCAACAACACATCAGTTTGAATCGCACCCGTTTCCGCGGCAGAAACGGCAAAATTGCCAGTAAGGAGGCTGACCATTACAATTTCCAGTGTGATGTGACCAAGAGCACGATGCCATGACGAAATTGACCGTTACTGCCAAGGGACAAGTGACATTCAGAAAAGAAGTGCTGCAACACCTGGGCATCAGACCGGGCGACAAGATCGAGCTCGACCTACTGCCAGACGGCCGGGGGCTGCTCAAGGCGGCACGGCCCGCGGGAACGATCAAGGGCTTCGTGGGTTTGCTGGCCGGCCGGACCAAGAAAGCCGCCACGATCGAGGAAATCAACGAGGCCACGGCTCAAGGGTGTGCCGGCAAAAAATGAAGGTTGCCGTCGATACCAACGTGCTGGTGCGCGCGGCCGTGCGAGACGATCCGGCGCAAGCGCGTGTTGCGTCCAAAGTGTTGACCGGTGCCGAATTGATCGCCATCGCGTTGCCGTGCCTGTGTGAGTTTGTGTGGGTGCTGCGCAGGGTTTACGGCTTCCCGCCCGCCGATGCGGTCACGGCGATCCGCGCGCTGCTCGCCAGCGCAAACGTGGAAATGAATAGGCCAGCCGTTGAGGCGGGTTTGTCCGTGCTTGAGGCCGGTGGAGATTTCGCCGATGGCGCGATTGCCTACGAGGGGAACTGGTTAGATGGCGAAACGTTCGTGTCCTTCGACAAGCGGGCAGTTGTGCTTCTCAAGGCACAAGGCCAATCCGCGCGTCTTTTGTGATGTCGCAATCAAGTGCTCATGTTTCGCGAGATTCAAGAGTTGGAGGGTGTATGGTGTATGAATTGGCGTTTAGACCAAGAAAGGAGTGCCCATGGCTTTGAATTCTGTAGGCATCGCAATCCACAAACCCACCACCACGGCTATGCTTAAGAGCTTGCAGGAGGCCGAGGCCGCCAACGTGCCCACCGTATGGCTGACCACCGGCGCGGGCCCCGATGGGTTGACGGTGTTCGCGGCCGCCGCCGCGACTACGCAGCGCGTGCGTATGGGCACGGCCATCGTGCCGACCTTTCCCCGGCATCCGTTGGTGGTGGCGCAGCAAACGGCGGACATCGCGCAGATGGCGCCGGGGCGGTTCGTGCTCGGGTTGGGGCCCAGCCACGCGGCGGTCATGCAAGGCCGTTACGGAATTGCCTACGAGAAACCCTTGGGCCATTTGCGCGAGTTCGCCGCCGTGGTGAAGGCGCTTCTGACGGGGCAGCAGACGGATTACGAAGGCCAGCACTTCAAGGTGCACGCCAAATTGAACTACGGCGCGCAGGTTCCTGTAATGATCTCCGCGCTGCGAGCGAAATCCTTCGAGTTGGCGGGCGAGATCTCCGAAGGCGCCATAAGCTGGTTGTGTCCGGCGCCTTATCTGCACGATGCCGCTATGCCGGCCCTGAAACGCGGCGCCGAAATCGCGGGGCGTAAACGGCCTTCGCTCGTTGCGCACGCTTTCTTGGCTCTTACCACGGACCTAGCCGAGGTTCAGCAAGGCGTGAGTGAATTCCTGCCCCACTATCCGCGGTTGACCGCCTACCAGGAGATGTTCGCCGCCGCCGGTTATCCCGAAGCGCGCCAGGGCACCTGGTCCCAAGCCATGGTGGACGCCGTGGTACTGCACGGCAATGAAGACCAGTGCCGGAGGAAGTTGGAGTCCTTCATGCAAACGTCCGGTTGCGACGAAATCATTCTGTCCATCATGTTCGTGGGCGCGGACCGGCAAAAGGCCATGAGCCAAGCGCTGTCCTGGGTGGGAAAGCTGGCATAGGCAACCCGCCCGTGGCACGCCGCGCACAGCCAGGTAACTGGCAAGAATGACAGGCTGAATCGCGGCATCTACCGCTAGCGTGTCTCAGCTACCCGGCCAGGAATACACGCTGGACAAAGTCGCCAACCTCAGCCTTGGCGCCGACTTTGATCTGGCGGTCATGGCGTTCGGGGCGCTTGGACCGGATGCTTGCCGGGATTTCTATCTCCAGGTACATAATGCGCCGTAGTGGGCGCCACCAAGCCGTTCGGCGAGCGCGGCCAGCAAGTGCGAACAGACTAAAACAACGAAGGAGAAGCGATGACTTTTGCGAATTGGTGTATCGCCCTGGCAGTGCTGCTACCCATTGGTTGGAGCATGTTGAGTAAAGCCCAGCCTAGCTACAACAACCGCCAACCGCGGGCCTACGAGGAAGCTCTGACGGGTTGGCGCCAGCGTGCCCATTGGGCGCATTTGAATTCCATCGAATCCTTCGCGCCTTTCGCCGCCGCCGTCCTCGTGGCGCAGCAGGCGGAGGGCGTGCAGGGGATGATCGATCTGCTGGCGGGGATCTTCATTGCCTTTCGTCTGCTCTACGGCGCTTGTTATCTCGCGGACCTGGGCGCGCTGCGTACGCTGGTTTATAGCCTCGGATTGGGTTGCGTTCTGGGATTGTTCGTTGTTGCCGCCGGCTGGTTCTAGGCGAAGTGCCCGAGCGTGGGCTTCCTACCTCGTGTGATTGCCTAAAGGCCCGGGCAAGCGGCTAAACTCTGGCTCCAAAACACCAGGACTTCACACCATGACATACGAAGAAATTCTCTACGAAGAAGACGGCCCCATCGGGACCATCACGCTCAACCGACCCGGCGACGGCAACATGTTCACCGCCAAGATGTGTCACGAAGTTCGCGATTGCATCAACGCTATTCGGCGCGAGACGCGCACCCGCGTCATTGTCCTGACCGGCGCGGGAGAGAAGTTCTTTTGCATCGGCGGGCGCAAGCAAGGCATGGAGGGCACGCTGCTCTACGCCGGTGTGCTGCCCGCCATGGACATGTACGAGAGCATCGACCGTTTGCAAAAGCCCGTCATCGCCTCGGTGAACGGCTTCGCCGTGGGCGGGGGCAACGTGCTGCAGATGATGTGCGACCTCACCATCGCCAAGGAAAGCGCCGTGTTCCGCCAGGTGGGCACCATGATGGGGAGTTTCGACGCGGGCTACGGCACTTGGTATCTGGAAGATTTGGTCGGAAAGAAGCGCGCGAAGGATATTTGGTACCGCAATCCGCGCATCTCGTTCAAGGAAGCGCTGGACATGGGTCTCATCAACAAGGTGGTTCCCGATGCTGAGTTGAAAACGGCGACCCGCGCCTATGCATTGGAGGTCGCCGATCGCGGCGCTTTTGCCTTGGCGAGTATCAAGGCGGCTTTCAATGCCCGCCACGGCGGGGTGAACGGACTCGCGCGCATGGCCCATGATCTGTTGCTTCGCGGGTACTTGGAAACCGACGAATCCCACGAGTTGGCTGCCTCTTTCGCCGAGAAACGAAAACCCGATCCGGATAAGTTCGGGCACTAAAGTGCAGCACGTCCTCACCCTGCACACCCCCAGTGCGGCGCGAGAGTACTACCGCACGGGAGTATGGCAATCAGAGACGCTATATAGCCTGCTGCAAAAGCATGCGCGCGAACGTGGCGCCGCGTACGCCTTGCGAGATGCGGCGCACCGCTTGAGTTGGGCGCGGCTTCTGGCTTGGGTGGATGCCGTGGCTCATGATTTGGACCAAGCCGGGGTCCGGCCAGGAGAGCGTGTATCCGTGTGGCTGCCCAGCCGGGTGGAGTGGATGATAGTATTGCTGGCCTGCTCGCGTAACGGGTACATGTGCAATCCTTCCTTGCACCAGAACTACACCGTGGGTGAGATCGTTACATTGCTCTCCCGCATTCAGGCGCGCGCGCTATTCGCGCAAGTAGGTTATGGCGCCGATGGGAAGCAACACAGCGTGTTTGAGCTGGTAAAGGAAGTGGCGGCACTCAAACGCGTCTATGCGTTACCGGGCGAGGCGCGGGGCGAGGCGCCATATACGTATCCGTATCCGGCGGCGAATGCCGTGGCGGCTGGCCGCGCGCCCGATCTGGATCCAGACAAAGTGGTCTATCTGGCCTTCACCTCTGGCACGACGGGCATACCCAAGGGCGTGATGCATAGCGACAACACCTTACTGGCCAATGGCCGTGCGATGGTTCGCGATTGGCATCACGACAAGGGCACGGTGCTGTTGTCCTTGAGCCCTTCCAGCCACCATATCGCCACGGTCGCTCTGGAACAAGCGTTGGTCGGGGGTTTCGAACTGGTGTTGAACGATCCAGCCGTGGGAAAACCGGCCATCGATTGGATCGAGGAATCGGGCGCCACCTACGTGATGGGCGTGCCTACCCACGCCATCGATATTCAAGCCACCATGCGTGCCCGCAACCAGAAAAAGCTTGGGCGTGTGACCGTGTTCTACATGGCGGGCGCACCCATACCGAAGGAAATTGCCCAGCGCTTTTTGGATACCGGTATCGTGCCGCAGAATATCTACGGCATGACGGAAAACGGCTCCCACCAGTACACACTGCCGGCGGACGATGCGCAGACCATCACGGCTACCTGCGGGCGCGCGTGCCATGGCTACGAAGTCAAATTATGGAAGCAGGACAATCCCGACGCCGAAGCGGTGCCCAGTGAAATCGGCGAGATAGGCGGCCGGGGCGGTGTCTTGACCCTCGGTTATTTCGCCGCCCAGGAGGTCACGGAGAATTCCTTCAATGCACGCGGTTGGTTCATGAGCGGAGACCTGGGGCGCTTCGATGAGAAGGGCTGCTTGCAAATCGTGGGGCGAAAAAAAGACCTCATCATCCGCGGGGGCCATAATATTTATCCGGCGCGTATCGAGGATCTCGCCCATCGCCATGCGGGCGTGGCGAAAGCCGCCGTGGTACCGGTGCCCGATGAGCGCTTGGGTGAGAGGGTGTGCCTCTCCATCATTCCCGTCGCGGGCGCGCAACCCAGCGGCGAAGAGCTTCTGGATCACTTGCACGCGGCCGGATTGTCCAAGTACGACATGCCGGAATTCTTTCTTTGCATGACGGCATTCACGCTCACGGCCAGCGGCAAGATCCTCAAGCGCGAATTGGCGCAGTGGATTCGCAGCGGACAAGTTCAACCGCTGCCCGTGCGATGGCGGGAACGCGAAAGGGCCAAGTCATGAGTAGCGCGCCCAACCCATGCATCATCGTCACCGGCGCCAGCCGTGGCATTGGTGCCGCCATTGCCTTTGCGCTGGCGCGCGATGGTTACCGCGTGGGTTGCCTATCGCGCTCCGGCGCGGCGCCCAAGGGCGATGGGGTAGACGCCAGCGTATCCCACCATTGGATCATGGCGCGTTGCGATGTGACGGATTCCGCTTCGTTGAAACAGGCGATTGCGCAGGTGGCAGGGCATGGCGTGACCCCCATGGGGTTGGTCAACAATGCGGGCGTGCACATGGAAGGGCCCTCGAAGGAATTTTCCCTGGCGCAATTCAACGAAGTCATGAACACCAACGCCACCTCGGTCTTGCTGGGTTCGCAAGCCATCTATCCCTATCTCGAAGCCAATCACGGCGGGTTGATCGTGAACATCGGTTCTTTCTTCGACAAGCTGGGCGTCAAGCGCAATTTGGCCTACTGTGCTTCGAAGGCGGCCGTGGGCGCCATGACGCGATGCCTCGCCGTGGAGTGGGCCTCCAAGCACATACGAGTCCTCAACGTCGCACCAGGCTATATACAGACGGATCTCAACAAAGTGGCCATGAGCGCCGGGCCGCTGCGAGCCTACCTGGAGAAACGCATTCCCGCGGGCCGGCCTGGAACCGCCATGGAAGTGGGCGAGTTGGTCGCGGGGCTTTTCAAGATGCCAAGCCCGTTTCTGACGGGGGAGACCCTCTACTTCGACGGTGCACAAGGGATCGCCCACTGATTCATGAACGTCCTGGAACGACTCGACGCAAAGCTGGGCCTTTCACAAGAAGAAACTCTGCTGCTGGACAATGTGCGCGCGCTGGCGCGCGAGAAAATCGCGCCGCGCGGGGCAGGGCATGATCGCGACAGCAGCTTTCCGTGGGATAACGTCGCGGATATCAACGCCTTGGGACTGAACGCCATGTTCATCCCCGAGGCCCATGGCGGCGCGCCGCTTTCCTACAAATGCTATCTCGCTTGCGTGCGCGGGATCTCCAAAGCCTGCGCCTCCACCGGGGTGATATGGGCCACGAATTTCCATGCGATGGGGCCAGTGGTGGCCTTTGGCAACGAAGAGCAAAAGAGCAGATTCCTACCAAGCATTGCACAAGGGGGCATCGGTGCCCTGGCAATTACCGAAGCCACGGCGGGTTCCGATGCAACGGGAATGAAAACGCGTTTCCGGCCGGAGGGTGACAATATCGTCATCGACGGAGCCAAGCTCTTCATCAGCAACGGCGACGTGGCGGATCGTCTCCTGCTCTTTGGCAAGTGGAGCGAGATCGAGGATGCCAAGGCGTCCATCTGCGTTCTGGTGTTGGAGAAGGGGACTCCGGGATTTTCCGTGTTGCGCACGGAAGATAAGCTGGGCACTCTCGCATCGGGTACGGCGGCCTTGTCCTTCGAAAACTGCCGCGTACCGCGCGCCAACCTCATCGGTAACCCTGGCGACTGGCTGCGCATTTTGTTCGCTTCGCTCAACAAGTCGCGCCCGAGTATTGCCGCGCACGCCTTGGGGATTGCGCGCGCGGCCTTCGAGGACGCCGTGGACTACATCAACGAGCGCCGCCAATCGGGACGCCGGATCTTGGAGTTTCAGGGCATTCAGTTCATGATCGCGGAACTCGCCGCGGAATTGGCGCTGTGCGAATCGATGCTATGGCGCTTGGCGGACTGGGTGGATGAAGGCGAGGCTGGCATCGCGATCGAAGCGTCCATCTTGAAGTTGCGCGCGAGTGACCTCGCCATGCGCGCCGCCACCGATGCGGTCCAACTCCTTGGCGGCTACGGTTACTGCAAGGACTACCGGGCCGAGCGGCTCATGCGCGACGCCAAAATCACCCAAATTTGGGAAGGCACGAATCAGATTCACCGGCAATTGATTGGGAAGAGTTTCTTGAGAAAACCATGACAGTCATTCAAACAGTAGGCATTGCCGGCTGCGGAACGATGGGCGCGGGAATCGCCATCGTGTGCGCGCGGGCGGGGTTCAAGACCGTCGTCTACGACACGCGTTCCGAAGCATTGGCGCAAGCGCGCGGCCAGACAGAAGATTTCCTGAAGAAGTCCGTGGAGCGCGGCAAACTTGCCCCAGAGAAATTGCAGGACATCCTCGGCCAATGGACAAGCACCACGGAAATCGGCGGGCTCGCGCAATGCGATATCGTCATCGAGGCCGTGCACGAAGACCTGAAAGTCAAGCACGATCTCTTCGCGCGCCTGCACCGGGTGTGCCCTGGGCATACCTTGTTCGCTTCCAATACCTCCACCATTTCCATCACCGAAATCGCCGGCGGGTCTGGGCGGGACGATCGTTTCGTTGGCATGCACTTTTGTTTGCCGGCTCAGCTCATGAAATTGGTGGAGATGTCCCCTGGACTCAACACGAGCGACGTCTCCTTCCAGAGTGCGTGGGCCTTCTGCGAAGCGCTCGGCCAAAGACCGGTGAAGACGCAGGATTCTCCCGGCTTCATCCTCAACTACTTCCTCATTCCCTTCAACAACGACGCCATTCGTCTGGTGGAGCAAGGTGTGGCGGAGCCCGCGGAGATCGACAAGGCTATCAAGGCGGCGCTGGGTTATCCCATGGGCCCCTTGGAACTGCTCGATCTGATCGGCCTCGATACGGAATTACTACTATGCGAGGCGATGCACGGATTGACTCACGAGCCGCGTGCAGCCTGTCCGCCGCTGGTGAAGCGCATGATCGCCGCCGGCCATCTTGGCAGGGAAAGCGGGCGCGGATTTCACCGCTACGGCGACACCAAGATGTTTGGAGCATGAGGGCATGAGCTACCAGATTTTGCGGCGAGGCGAGAGCCGGTCTTTTCCAGTGCCCCATGCCTTCACGGAAGGTGCCGCCGGTGCGGGGGCGGGGATTTTCCTGACGGGCGCCGGTGCGGGAAAAGCCTTCGCCGAATTGCCTGACACCACGGCGTTCGAGTTCATAGCCATCGAGCTCGGCACCGAGTGCCTGGGTGTGCACACTGGCGAGAGCAGGGGAGAGGAGGGCTTCAACGTCGTGGGTTTCGCGCGCTTTCGGTTGGGGGATGCCGAGCCTACGAAATTGGTGGAGTTGGTGAAGCAACCACGAACCTTCCAGCGCGCGCTGGAGGCCGCCAAGATGGCGCTGGAGGGGAGCGGGCTGGTGGTGGCGGTATGCAACGATTTTCCTGGCTGCATCGTGGACCGTCTCGTGCGCCCGTACTACAACGCCGTGTTGCGCAGGCTCGATGAGAAACTGGCATCGGCGGACGGTCTCGACATGACGTTGAAACTTGGATTGGGCTATCCCGAAGGCCCCATCTCGTTGCTGGAACGCACTGGGCTCGCGCATCACCACGATGTGACGCAGGCTCTTTATGAGGCCCTCGGCCAGGAGGCGTACGCGCCGGCTCGCCGCGCGCAAGTTTCCAAGACACGAAGCGGGAGGAAGCCCAATGAATGAAGGAATCTTGCAGGATAAGGTAGCCATCATCACTGGCGCGGCGGGCGGATTTGGCCGGGTGCTCACCGCGGCATTCCTGAAAGAAGGCGCGCAGGTATGCGCCCTCGATTTAACCGAGACCGGCCTTGAGCAATTGCGCGATGGCCTGCCCGCTGCTCACCGTGCGAGGTTGCATTGCACGGTGGCGGACATCTCCGATTACTCCGCGTGCGAAAACTCGGTGTCAGCCGTGCTATCCAAGTTGGGGAGCGTGCATATTCTCATCAACAATGCCGCCCTGGGCATGGGAATCATTCGCCGGGATCATATGCGTGATCCGGTTCATATTCATGAGATCACGCCGCGGATGTGGCAGCAATTCGTGGCGGTGAATTTCACGGGTGCATGGAACATGACTCGCGCGTGCGCGCCGAAGATGCTGGAACAACGCTGGGGCCGCATCATCGACATCACGACTAGCTTCTTCACCATGCTGCGCGGCGGCTTCCAGCCATACGGGCCGTGCAAGGCCGGCTTGGAGGCCATGGCGGCCGCTCATGCGCAAGAATTCGAAGGCACCGGTGTCACGGTGAATGTCGTGGTGCCAGGCGGGCCCGCCGATACGCCGATGGTGACGGAGGAATCCGGATTCGACCGTAAAGCCTTGGTGCAACCACCGGTCATGGCCCCGCCCATAGTGTGGCTGTGTTCCGACGCAGCGAACGCCATCAACGGTAATCGCTACGTGGCCTCCCATTGGGATACCTCACTTGCGCCATTGGAAGCCGAAAAAAAGTGCCGCGCTCCGATCGCGTGGCCAGGTCTTGCGCAAAACCCGGTGTGGCCTGGGGGAAAACCTCCGAAGTAATACCCCGGTTTTGGCGTCAGCTACCGGTGGGCACGCCAACTTCGATTTCTTCGTAGTCGTACCCGCGTTTCAGAATACGCTTGAGCCATACCTTGTGCCAGCGCCGCTCGTAGGACAGCATGTACTCGCCAGCGACGGAAAAAACGTCCGGCGGAAGCAAGAGAACAGGCATCTGCGCGGTATGTAACAGAATTGCATCATGCGTTTCCTTGGAGCCATCATCGGGAGCAATCCAGGTATCCGTGGGTTTGCGTTCGCCGAATTTGACCCGCGCGGATTGGACCTTGCCGGTGAGCGACTGTATGCCTAAGGAGAGTTTTCCCTTGGGGGAGCGCACGAGCCTGGAAACGACACTGATGTGCCAGTTCAGGCTCTCCGGGCGCCGGTATCCCACCAGCATTCCAGGCCGTGCCCAACCACCATGGGCGTGCGCAACCACCCATATGCCGTTCTGGCTAATATCGGCGATGGCCCATCGTTCGGTTAGCCGCATATCTTCTTCAAGCCATTGCAAGACCTCCATCTGGCTAAGCAACCGGCTTGCTTCCGCCGGTGCGAGATTGCGCGCTTCCTCAGAGTCTAAGTCGAACGTTTCTAGGTTCTTCCGGCTAGCGAGTTTAGGGTCCTGGTAGTTCAATTGCCTACCGGCTTTCGCAAACTCACTCGCCACGAGCATCCTTCGCACCGGGCCCACGCCGTGAGTGACCATCAATTCCCCCGTGTGGGATTTGCGGCGCAGGCGCCTCTGAGGGGGGGGTCACCGACCAATGCGTGGCCAATAATTCGAGTAGTGCCAGATAATTGTCCGTGTCCACACGGGACGACGCGAGCCATCCGGGAACCTGCGCGGACGTTCTGGCCTCGTTGAGCAACTTGGCCAGTTCCGCATACGCCGCCCCAATGCCGAAAAACCGCTGCCCTGGACGCTGTGCGAGGCCCTCGAGCTGCTTGAGCGCCGGTCGTGTCCACTACGAATGGCGTCTCGGCCCGGAATCTCTCGGAGAAACGATAGTGCTCCGAGAATTGCCGCAGGATGAGATCGAGCGCCGCAATCTGGTTCGGCAGCATGTTTGCAACCGGGGCAACATCGAGCGCAAGCGCGGTTAGATACTCGCGGCTAGTGCTGGTTTGCAATCCGCTGCCCTTGTAAAGTTCGAGTGGCTTCTGGGATTCGCCAAACCGGGCATTCCATGCGGCCAGGCGGTTGTGTTGCTCCCAATAATCGGGGCCCGGATCGCGGTGGCGCAGTCTCAAGAGCGCTTTGTGCCTACCCATCGCCGCCATGGCGCGGCAGGCGAGCAAGATAGCATCCTCGCGCTCGCCACTTGATAGGCCGCCTGCCGGCATGGCATCCAGGCAGGTGCGGTAACCAGTATGGACGTTACGGTAATAGCGAGCCAATACGAGCCAAGCGGAATCCGACATCGCGCGCGCGTCCTTGGAATCGAAAATACGAGCCCAAGTCGCTTCGATGTACTCCTGGGCGCGTTCGTCGAGGTGCTTTAGCACATGGCGCAGCCTGTCCGGGCGAATGTTCAGGCTCGCGGCCTTCTCAAGGGGTTCGCCGATAGCATCGAGCGTCCGTACTGTATCGGAGACATGGAGGTCCGCCCAGAATTGCTTCAGGCCCTTGTCAGAACCCAACGAATCCAGCAATTCACTAGACTCAGAGGAGGGCTTCGCTAACCAGTTCAGCATGCGATTTTGGGTTTGATCTTAGATGGCATGTGGATGAGGCTAGGGCATTGATGGCCGGTCGAGGATCATGGCGGTATCGGTTAGTGCCAAGCGTTGCCGGATGAGCCAGGATGAGACTTCGGCAGGCCGGCCGGCCTGCAATTTCGTCCTCTGGCCTATATCGGCCCGGTGGCTGCCGGGCTTTAGGACCCGAACGCTGCCCCGGGTTGGTATGCGCCCCACATGGACAGGCTGGAGAGCCCTCCGGTGAGAGCGTTCTCCCACCATCGGTTGCGATGTTCCGGGCTGGTGAAGCAGCCCACTACGCGGTCCGTGCGCTTTGAACCGCCCGCGGCGCACCGATGCGCGCCTTCATTTCATCGCTTGAATCCTCGTAGGATTGGCGCGCCTTGCGCCAGCACTATAATGGTTCGTACCCATGGCGCATTTAAGGAGCAGACAATGCACGATCTAGTGATTGAAAACGCGAAAGTCATCGATGGCCTAGGCAATCCCGCGCGCGAAGGGGGGGTGGCGATCCAAGGCGGGCGCATTTCCGCCGTGGGCAAGGATCTCGGGCCAGCCCGCAAGCGCGTCGACGCGGGCGGGCTTGTGGTGGCGCCCGGCATCGTCGATCTGCACACGCACTTCGATGCGCAACTCACTTGGGATAGTTTTGCTACTCCCTCGCCCAGCAACGGCGTCACCACGGTCGTCATCGGCAATTGCGGGTTCACCATCGCGCCGTGCAAGCCGGAGCACCGCGACATGACCATGCGCAATCTCGAGCACGTGGAAGGCATGCCCATCGAGGCCTTGCGCGCTGGCGTCGATTGGGGTTTCGAGAGCTACCCCGAATATCTCGATTTGCTACAACGCAAGGGCATGGTGCCCAACGTGGCCTCCTTCTGCGGGCACTCCTCGGTGCGCGTGAACGTCATGGGCGAGGACGCCATGAAGCGCAAGGCCACGAAAGATGAAATCAGCCAGATGAAAAAAATCGTCCGCGAAGCCGTGGAGGCTGGCGCCATCGGATTTTCCACGTCCACATTGGAGCAGCATAACGGCGAGGGTGGCATCCCGATGGCGTCGCGTTTCGCTGGCGCTGACGAGATCGAGGAACTCACCGGCGTGCTGGGCGAAGCGCGCAAGGGTGTATTCATGCTCACCAAGGGTATGACCACGACGGTGCCGTGGCTGGAAAGCCTGGCAGAACGCAATGGCCGCCCGGTTATGATCGCCGCCATGCTCTCCGATCCCAACGACCCCGAGCGCGTCACGCGCGAATTCGGTGAAATCGCCGCGGCTCGTGGCCGCGGCCGCGAACTGTGGGGCCAGGTGGGCTGCTATCCGCTGGGAATGGAATTCACCATGACCTTGCCGTATCCGTTCCACGCCATGATGTCTTGGCGCCCAGCCATGGAATCCATCGGCACCGAGCGTTATTGGGAATTGTTCTCCGACCGGTCCTTTCGCGAAACCGTGAAGGCCGAAGCCCTCACCAAGGGCGTGCCCGTGCGGCTTTCCTATCACTCCTTCGAGCAGATGCGGGTGCAAGAAGTCCTCAATCCGAAGTTCAAGCCGCTAGTCGGACGCATCGTGGCGGATATGGCGCGCGAAGCCGGCAAGGATCCCTTCGATTGGGTATTCGATCACGCCCTGGAGGGTGGCAAGCAGACCATGTTCGATTGCAAGCTGTTCAACTTTGACGAAGAGCGAGTGCGCGAATTGTTGGTCAACCCGTACTCCGCCCTTGGCCTCGGCGACGCCGGTGCGCATCTGGCCTTCCTATGCGACGCCGGCTTTGGCTTGCATCTGTTAGGTCATTGGGTCCGCGAGCGCGGTGATCTGACCCTGGAGAGGGCCGTGCAGATGGTGACGAGCCGCCTCGCGGATGCCTATCGCATCCCCGGCCGTGGCCGTCTGGCTCCCGGTGCCCACGCGGACGTCATCATGTTCGACCCAAAAACCGTCGGCCGGGGCGAGAAGCGCCGCGTCCAGGACCTGCCCGCGGGTGCCAGCCGCGTCGATATTCCGCCGGCAGGATTGAAAGGCGTCTGGATCAATGGCCAGCGGGTGGTAAATGAGAGCGGCCCGCTGGCGGATTGCGGTACGCCTGGGACGTTGATTCGAGATTTTTCGGCGTGAGGCAGGCGGCGTGCCGGTAGTTGGCCGGCATGGCGCTACTTTGTTTTCGCTCGTCTACCGTCCCTTGAACACTGCCTTGCGCTTCTCGTTGAAGGCGGTTATGCCTTCCACCCGGTCTTCCGTGTCCACCAAATGATTGTAGGCTTCGACCTCGAAGCGGTAGGCCGTGCGCAGTTCCATCTGCATGCCATAGCGCACGGATTTCTTGATCTGGCGCACGGAAAGCGGCGCGTTATGGGCGATGGTTCGAGCGGTATCGAGCGCCAAGTTGAGCGCTTGCCCCGGTTCGCAGATCTGGTTCACCAGTCCCCATTCATATGCTTGCTCGGTGGTGAAGGGTTTGCCGGTTAGGAGGATTTCCTTCGCGCGCCGCTCGCCCAGCGCGCGCGGCAGATTCTGCGTTCCTCCAGCGCCCGGCATGATGCCCAAAGTCACTTCGGTGAGGGCCATGCGCGCGCCTTTCACGGCGTAAATGAAATCGCAGCACAGGGCGGTCTCCAATCCGCCCGCGTAGGCATGGCCGTTCACCGCGGCGATCACGGGCAAGGGCAGATCCACCAATGCCCAGTACGCGCGCTCTAACACCTCGTGCTGCAAACGCCAGTTCTGGCTGCTCATGCCCTTGCGTTCCTTCAAGTCCGCGCCGGAGCAAAAAGCGCGATCGCCCGATCCCGTGAGCACCACACAGCGCATCCCCCGCGCATCTTCCGTGAGCCTCGTCCACAAGTCCGTCAAGTCGCGGCCCATCTGGGTATTGAGCGCGTTCAACACATCTGGCCGGCTCAGGGCCACCACTAGCAGGTGCGGTTCAGGCGAGGTGGTTTCAAGGGTTTCGTAAGCGGGTAGATCCAAGGGCTGACTCCTCTCGCGCCGTTCAAGTTTTCTCGAAATCGATACGCTCATCCACGGGCAAGCCTTGAAGATAGCGCCGCAAGCAATCGAGCGCCATCTCCACCGCACCCAAGCGCACCCATTCACGCCCGCCGAGCATGCGGCTATGCCTCGAGACCGTTTCCTGCTCCGTGGCGATGGCGATAAAAATATTGCCACCGAATTCGATGCGGTCGGCGCCTTCATCCAAATGGATCAATACTGCCAGGGCATGGGTGGCGCCGGAATGCTGCCGGGTCGCGCGTGCCGTGGCTTGTGCGAATTCCAGTGTGAAGCCGGCATGCTTCGCATCCAAACCCGCCATGGCGCACAACTGGGCAAGATCTCTCGTTACGATCCCACGGCGAAATAATTTTTCCGCCCCCGCCATATGCGAGATGCGAGCGGCCATGGTGCCGCCGGTAAAAGTTTCCACCGTAGCGAGCGTCGCCTGGTGCCGGGTCAATTCTTCCAGTAAGACGGTTTCCAGTTTTTGCTCGTCTTCGCCCAGAATGAAATTGCCCAAGCGCTGGCGTACAGCCTGTACGGCCGGCGCCAGCTTGCGGCGGATGTCTTCGATGTCCGTCCCGCGCACTGTGAGCTTGGTTTCAAGCTGCGGATAGTGGGCGCGAAAGCCGAGCTTGAGACCCCCGTCCGGAACCAGCGCTTCCACACCTGCCAGCAAGGTATCCGCGTGGGATTCACCGATACCGTAGGAGTGAAAACGTTTGAGGTAAATGGCTGTCTGTCTGCCACTCCTAGCCAGTAAACGCGGGATGATTTGTTCGTCGAGCATGCGGTGCAGTTCGCGTGGCACGCCAGGTGTAAAGAAAAATCTCGCTTTGCCAATATCCACCGCGAAACCGCATGCCGTGCCGATGGGGTTATCGAGGAACTCCGCCCGCGCTGGTAGCATCGCTTGTTTGCGGTTGCTAGGTGGCATGACGCGGCTGCGGCGCCGGAAAAAATCTTCCATGCGCGTGTACCACTCCTCGTGGAACACCAGTTCCACGCCCGCGGCGCGGGCGGCGATTTCCTGGGACAAATCGTCCACGGTTGGGCCCAGGCCGCCGTTCACGATCACGGCGTCCGCACGGGCCCCGGCCAAGCGAAAGGCTTCCAGCAGCGTCGCGCGATCATCCCCGACCGTGGTTCCCCACAAGACCGAAAGGCCCGCGTCGCCCAGCTTCTGGCTCATGTAACTGAAATTGGTGTTCACGGTGGCACCGGTCAGCACCTCGTCGCCGGTACAGAGGATTTCTATTCTCATAATGTGAGGCTAGCAGATGCGCGGGTCGTCATGCCTGGTGCGGTTCACCCCCAAGCGCGCCGTGCCCTCGGTGGTCTTCGAAGCCTCAATCTAACGCAAAAGGTGGCGTTCATTGCAGACGCGGGGCGGGTACCCTTTTCGCTCCAATCATTGAATGCCAGCCGAGATCTAACGGGTATGGACCGGAATGGCCATGGGAAAGGAGCGGGCAATGAAGGCAATGGGCTTCAGAGGGAGTCTCTTGAGCGCGGTGATCGGCTGTGCCTTGGCGGTGCCAGCCGTCGCGGGACAACTGTACCGGTGTGGAAATGCCTATCAGGATCATCCCTGCGAGGGCGATCAAACGGGTAAGCAGCTAAAAGGCGTGGGTGAGGTTAAGAGGCAGGCTGCCACGCCCGGCGGCGCCGAGAGAACCAACCCGGAGTGCGCGAGGCGGGGCGAGAACTCGCAAAGAATTGTGTGGGCCCGCGAAGGTGGGGTGACGGAACGGACGCCATATCGGGCGAATCGAACTCGAACCGAAGAAAATTGATCGCCGATGTGTACCGTGTGCGAGGGAGTGCGCCAGAGGTGCGCGCGCGAATCGAGGCCGAGTGCAAGACGGAACTGGAGGAGAAGGCAAAGCTTATCGCCTTGCACGAGGCGATGTTGAAGGCCGGCGTGGTGCCTGCGGCACAAGCGGCACCCGCGAATACGAGCGAGGCGCGGCCAGCGCAACAAAGCGCGTCATCTCAAAACGCCTGGCAAAGTGCGCAGCAGTCCCGAGAAAAGAAAGAAATGTGCGACCGCCTGAGTAGAAACTTGCAGTCGAACCGCAACCGGCAGCGCCAGGGAGGGGGTGCCGAAGCCATGGACAAATTGAACCAAGAGCGCAGAGACTTGGAGCGGAGCTTCAGCGATTTCGAATGTGGGTGAGCGGCGCGCGATGAATTAGGTATTCAACTTGAAGTGGTCGAAGGACGTGGCATCTTTCGCCGCGACCATCTTGGCCGCATCGCCCAGTTTGCCCATCCCGCCTTGCTCGGAGTTGTTCATGATACAGGACAGGTTTGGTCGCGGAATCGGAGTTGCGCAAGGCCTCTTCCTTCGTGATCTTGCCCTGGTTGTAGAGCTTGAAAAGGGACTGTTCGAAGGTTACCGAGCCCGGCGACAGGCTCTTTTGCATGGCTTCCTTGATTTCATCGAACTCGCCCTTGACGATCAATTCCGCGATGTGAACGCTGTTGATCATGACCTCCACCGCAGCCGCTAGGGATCCATCGAAGGTTTTCACGAGCCGCTGTGAAATGACGGCCTTCAGGCTCACGGACAAGTCGGAAAGAAGGGCCGAGCGCGCATCGTGGGGGAAGAAATTCACGACCCGGTTCAAGGCGTGATAGCTGTTGTTGGCGTGCAAGGTCGTCAAGCAAAGGTGTCCGGTCTGGGCGTAGAGCGGCGCCTGTTGAAGGGTTTCCTTATCCCGCACTTCGCCAATCATTAGAATGTCGGGTGCCTCGCGCATGGCGCTGACCAAGGCACTGTTGTAGGACTTGGTGTCCATGCCCACTTCGCGTTGATTGATGACGCACTTGCCATGCTTGAAGACGAATTCGACGGGGTCTTCAATGGTGAGGATGTGGCCGCCCTTGGTGGCGTTGCGGTGCTAGATCATGGCGGCCAGGGTCGTTGACTTGCCAGAGCCAGTGGCCCCCACGAGTAGGACCAGGCCGCGCTTCTCCACGATGAGCTCCTTCAATATCGCGGGAAGTTTCAAGGCGTCGAGACCTGCCGTCTGCGAGCGCAAATAGCGGATGACCAGCGCGACGTCTCCGCGCTGGCGGAAGATGTTGACCCGGAAGCGCCCGATGTCCGGTACTTGCAGCGAGAGGTTCATTTCCCACTTTTCCTCGAACTCGCGCTGCTCTTTCTCGGACATGAGTTCCTTGGCGATGCGCTGTGTCTTTTCCGCATCCAGCACATCGGAGTTGACCGGCATGATGACGCCAAGAATCTTGATGCAGATGGGGGTTCCGGACGAGATGAAGAGGTCCGAGGCCTGCTTCTCGGCCATCAACTTGAGAACGGGCGTGAGGAGTTTTGACATGGAGTCTCGTTAGGGGGCGCGCAGTACGAATGCCCCCTAAGCAAGATCCCTGCACGAGCTTCAGACGCCCCGCAGAAGTTCGTTGATGCTGGTCTTGGCGCGGGTTTTCGCGTCCACGCGCTTCACTATGACAGCGCAATATAAGCTGTACTTGCCGTCGGCGGAAGGCAGGTTGCCGGACACCACGACGGAGCCCGAGGGGATGCGCCCATGGAGTACTTCGCCGGTTTCCCGGTTGTAGATCCTGGTGCTGGCGCCGATATAAACGCCCATGGAGATGACCGAGCCTTCCTCGACGATGACGCCCTCGACGATCTCGGAGCGCGCGCCGATGAAGCAGTTGTCCTCTATGATGGTGGGATTGGCCTGCACGGGTTCGAGCACGCCGCCAATGCCCACGCCGCCGGAAAGGTGCACATTTTTGCCGATCTGCGCGCATGAACCCACGGTGGCCCAGGTATCCACCATGGTGCCCTCGTCCACGTAGGCGCCAATGTTGACGAAGGAGGGCATGAGCACCACGTTCTTGGCGATGAATGACCCGGCGCGCACGACGGCGGAGGGCACCACGCGGAAACCGCCCGCCCTGAAATCCTTTTCCCCGTAGCTGGCGAACTTCGCGGGAACCTTGTCGAAATAGTTGGTATAGCCGTCGCGAATGACGCCGTTATCCTGCAAACGGAAGGAGAGCAACACGGCTTTCTTGACCCATTGGTGGGTGACCCAACTCCCGGTGGTCTTGTCGGCGACGCGGAGCGTACCGGCATCGAGCTGCGCCAGCGCGCTGTTGACTGCCTCCCGGATCTTGGGATCGGCGTTGCCCGGCGAAATGTTCTGCCGGTTCTCGAAGGCATCGTCTATGGTTCGTTGTAAATCGTTCATCCGTGGATCTCCCGAAAAAAAAGTTTGAGCCGCCGCACGGCGTCCATGCATTCCCCGTACTCCGCCACCAATGCGATGCGCACGAAATTCTTCCCGGGATTCACGCCACGGGCCTCGCGCGCCAGGTAGCTGCCAGGTAGCACGATGACGTTGTAGCGCGCGTAGAGTTGCTGGGCAAAAGTCTGGTCGTCCATGGGCGTGCGCATCCATAAATAGAAAGCGGCATCGGGCATGTTGGTCTCGGTGACCTCGCGCAATTCCTCGATGGCCGCGTTGAATTTAGCCGTGTACTGGCGCCGGTTCTCGACCACGTGAGCTTCGTCATTCCAGGCCACCTCGCTGGCTACCTGGATGGCGGGGTTCATGGCGCATCCGTGATAGGTACGATAGAGCAGAAAGCGCTCTAGCACCTCGGCATTGCCCGCCACGAAACCCGAGCGCATACCAGGCACATTGGAGCGCTTGGACAAGCTGCCGAAGGCCACCAAGCGCTCATAGTTCTTGAGCCCCAATTGCTGCGCCGCCTGAAGGCTCCCCAAGGGCGGATGGGCCTCGTCGAAATAAATTTCCGAGTAGCATTCGTCGGAGGCGATGACGAACCCGTGTTTCGCCGAGAGTTCGAACAGCGCGCGCCAATCCTCTAGATTCATCACGGCGCCGGTGGGGTTCCCCGGCGAGCAAACGTAGATGAGCTGGGTGCGCCGCCATACTTCATCTGGAAGTTGCGCGAGATCTGGGTGAAATCCGTTCTCCGGACCCAGATTGAGGAATCTAGGTTGCGCGCCCGCCAGCAGCGCCGCGCCTTCGTAGATCTGGTAGAAAGGATTCGGGATCGCCACACTCGCTTGGGGCTGGGTGTGATCCACCACCGTTTGGGCAAAGGCGAACAGTGCCTCCCGGCTACCATTGACGGGCACCACTTGCGTGTCCGCGTCAAGGGCGTTCAATTGGTACCGCCGCCGTAGCCAGCCCGCGATGCTTTGGCGTAATTCCGCGCTACCCGCCGTGGCCGGGTAGCGCGCCAACCCAGATAGATTGCTGGCGATCGCCTGCTGGATCAGGGCCGGGGTGGCGTGCTTGGGCTCGCCAATGGATAGGCTCACCTGCGGGTAATTCGCGTTAGGGGTCAGACCTTGGAACAAGGTCTTGAGCTTTTGGAACGGGTAGGGTTGGAGAAGCGCGAGGTTTGGATTCATGGGGTCGCGGCCACGCGATCATCCGAGGCGAATTGAGGCGGCGGATTATAAGACGAGAGCAAAGGCGCACTGTGAAGGCGGACAAGACGAAGACGCATGCGATCGCCGGATTATTGACCGGCGCGGTGGTGTGGGGGCTCATTTGGTATCCCTTCCGGGTCCTTGAAGACCAGGGTTTGTTCGGAAGCGTGAGTACCGCCTACGTTTATGGGGTTGCTCTGGCCGTGGCGTTGCTCTTGTCTTGGCGCGAGTTGCCGCGCGCGCAAGGGTACGGGATGGTCCTGCTGTGGATTGGGCTAGTCGCGGGCTGGACCAACTTGGCTTACGTCATCGCCATCATCGAGGGCGAAGTCATGCGGGTGATGTTGCTGTTCTATCTCGCCCCGCTCTGGACGGTGTTGTTCGCGCGCTGGCTGTTGTACGAGAAGCCTGGGGGCATTGGCCTTCTGGTTATACTGATATCGGCCACCGGTGCCGTGACCATGTTGTGGAATCCCACGCAAGGGTTGCCCATTCCCACCAATCGCGCGGAGTGGCTAGGGTTGAGCGCCGGCATGGCGTTCGCGCTGAGCAATGTTCTCATCCGCAAGGCTCACTGGGTAGGCATTGGCCTCAAATCCCTCGCGGTGTTCGCCGGGGTGACGGCGCTGGCGGTGCTTTGGAGCTTGTGGACGTCTCCCATGCGGCCAGCGCCCGCCCTGGGAATCGCATCCTTTGGCTTGGTTGTCGTACTCGCATTGGTCATACTGGCGACTAACTGGGCAGTGCAATATGGAATCAGTAAGACTCCCGCCACCCAGGCCATCGTCATCTTACTGTTCGAGCTGGTGGTGGCCGCATTGGGTTCCTACTTCCTTGCCGGCGAAGCCATGACGCTCCAGGAATGGGCGGGCGGGGCTTTGATCGTCGCCGCCAGTTTGCTGTCGGGACGGCTTGGCGCTCAGGCCGTCCCCATGCCCCCAGTGCTGGAGCCGGACGCAAGTTCGCCCAGTTGCACGCGAGGCTGAGGGTTCCAGCCGGCCTTACGCTGCTCGGCCACCACGGTCGTGAAAATGCCGCCTCTCACCCAAAATTTCGCTGTGAGCCGTATGAATCTTGGCTTCGTCGCGCTCGCCAAATCCTCCAAGATGCGGTTGGTCACGGCTTCATGGAACGCCCCCTCGTTGCGGAAGGACCAGATGTAGAGCTTCAGGCTTTTCAGCTCAACGCAAGTTTGGTCCGGTATGTAATCCAGAATCAAGGTGGCGAAATCCGGTTGCCAGGTCATGGGACACAGGCAAGTAAATTCGGGGATTTCCATGTGAATGTGGTAGTCCTTATCCGGCGACGGATTGGAAAAGGTACGCAACTCTTGGGCAGCGGGCATGGGTAGAGGTCTTTCGCTAGAATACGGTCCGAAGAATACATGGCGATAGCATACGCGATCGAGTAATAGTGGCGGCAAGCAGTGGCGGCAAACCGAGCCTGGTGACCAGGAAAAGTCCAGGCGATTGATTTATCTTGCTTTCCGGCAATTAGAAGAACCAGGATCCTAAGCCGGCTTAGCCGGTACGTGATTCTCCAAGAGCCCACAAGAGACCAGCAATTGCGCCTCGCGCACATCAAACTCGCAGGATTCAAATCCTTCGTCGATCCGACGCATATCCCCGTGCTCAGCTCCTTGGTGGGCGTGGTGGGCCCCAACGGCTGCGGTAAATCCAACGTCATTGACGCCGTGCGCTGGGTGTTGGGCGAATCCTCCGCCAAGAATCTGCGCGGGGAGACCATGCAGGACGTGATCTTCAATGGGTCTAGCGGACGCAAGGCGGTGGGCCGCGCCAGCGTGGAATTGATTTTCGACAATAGTCTGGGCAAGGCTTCCGGCCCTTGGTCGCGCTACGCGGAAATCTCGGTCAAGCGCGTGCTGGAGCGAAACGGCGAGTCCGATTACTACATTAACAACCAGCACGTGCGACGGCGCGACGTTGCCGATATGTTTCTGGGCACCGGCCTGGGCGGGCGCGCCTACGCCATCATCGAGCAGGGCATGATCTCTCGCATCATCGAGGCGAGGCCAGAGGAACTGAGGAGTTTTCTCGAGGAGGCGGCGGGTGTTTCCAAATACCGGGAGCGGCGCAAGGAAACCGAAAGCCGCCTCGCGGACACGCGCGAGAACCTGGCGCGCGTCAGCGACATCGTGCAAGAACTCGCGCGCAATCTCGAACATCTGGAGGCCCAGGCCGAAGTGGCGGCGAAGTTTCGCGCCTTGGAGGCGGAGCTTAAATCCACCCAGCACCTGCTCTGGTATTCGCGCAAGCAGGAGGCCGTGCAACAGCGCGCGCGTTATCTGCGCGACCTGGATCAAACTTCCACCGAGTTGGAAGCGGAGATGGCTCGCATTCGCGAACTCGAACGCATGCTGGAGAGCGCGCACCAGGAATATATCGCCGGAAGCGACCGTTTGCAGCAAGCCCAAGGGGGGCTCTACGAGGCCAATGCCGCGGTTGCCAGGCTAGAGCAAGGCCTCGAACATCTGCGCGAGAGCCGGCGCCGCTTACAGGGGCAATTGGACCGTGCCCAAGCCGAACGCGCGCAAGCGGAGGAACGCAAGGCCACCATCGAATCCGGCCTTGGCGAGCAGTCACTGGCTTTGGAGTCCGCGGGGCGCGAAGCCGCCGAGGCGCAAGAACGCGCGGAGCATGCAGGCAATGCACTCCCCGCCGCCGAGCAACAGCACGCCTCCAAGCGAGAGGCCTTGGACGAAGCGCAAGAACAGCTGGCCTTGGCGCAGCGCGAACTCGGGGTAGAGCGCACGCGCCTCACTCATGCCGAACGCGTGATGGAGCAAGTGCGGCAGCGACGAACGCGCCTATCCGAGGAACGGGCGGGATTGCAGCAACCCGACCCGAGAGTCTTGGAAGAATTGAAAGCCAAGCTCGAAAGCCGCGGCGAGGCGTTGCGGCGCGACCGCGAGGCGCTGGCCGCCATTGACGCTCAATTGCCAATGTTGGACCAGGCGGTGAAAAGCGCCGCCCAGTCTCTGGAAACCGAGGAACGCGAAATCGGTGCGCAAGATGCGCGCCGGCAAGCCTTGGAGTTGTTGCAACGGCAAGTCAGCCGCTCGGGGGAGATGCACGCTTGGCTGGACCAACAGCAATTGGACGGTATGTCCCGCTTATGGGAAGGACTGAGTATTCGTCCAGGCTGGGAGGATGCCTTGGAGGCCGTGCTGCGCGAGCGCCTGAATGGCATCGCCCTGGAACAACTCGGCCGGGCGCAAGACTGGTTGCAGCACCCGCCGCCGGGGAAGGTGTCTTTCTTCGAGCGGCAGCAACGCATTGCTCCGGATGAACCCTGGCAAGGCCATGCCACGTTGTTGAGCCGCTTGGAAATTCGCGATCAAGCGCTGGGTGCCGTGTTGGCGGACTGGCTCGGCCAGGTGTACATGGTGGACAGCGCCTCGGAGGGATTTCGCCGCCGCGCGGACTTACCCGCGGGCGCGCGCCTGGTGTGTCCCGAGGGGCATGTTTTCACATCCAGCAGCGTGAGTTTTCACGCCGAGGATTCCGAAGTACACGGCATACTCGCGCGCCAGCACGAGATCGAGGCGCTACAGACGCGCCGCGAAACCATTGCCAGGAGCGTTGAGGCGGGCAAGCATCGTAAGGAAGAAGCACTGCTGGCCCTGGAAACTTCCCGGCGGAACCAGCAAGCCGCGCGCGACCGGCGCGACGAGACCCAGCGTTCCCAGCACGCGGCCGAATTGGAGTGGGTCCGTGCCTCTGAACAAGCGGACCGAATTCACCAGCGCTTCCGGCAGATCGAGGCGGAACTCTCTCGGTTGGAAGACGAACAGACACGAGAGCAAGGCTTGCGCGCGGACGCGCTGGGCGCGGTGGCACGCCTGGAAAATCAAGAGGACGCCGCCCAATCCAGGCTCGCGGAATCGCGCGAGGAATATGACGAGGCCGCGGAACAACTGCGCCGAACGAGGGAAGCGCATTCAAGCGCCTTGCGCGCTTTGCAGGAGCGCCAATTTTCCAAACGGGTGATCGAGCAAAAATTGCAGGACTTGCGCGCGGCACGTGAACAAGTGTCGTCGGGATTGGAGAACTTGACTGCCTTGCTGGCGAGTGTTCAAGGGGAAATGCAAACCCTGGATGAAAGTGCGCTGATGCGGGAGTTGCAAAGCGCGCTGGCACTCAAGGCGCGGCGCGAGGCGGCACTCTCCGGGCTGAGGCGGGAGGCCGAGGAAAAAGAGAGCGTGCGGCGCGAGCTCGATCGCGAACGCATGAGCACCCAGCAACGCCTAGCTCCCTTGCAAGAGCGCGCGGGAGAATTGAAACTCAAGGAGCAGGAGGCTCGTCTGGCGCAAGAGAACTTCTCCAGCCAATTGGAGGAGTCTGGCGCCAACGAAGAGGAACTGGCGCCGCGTCTCGTCAAGGGCGTGAGAGCCTCCGCCCTACAAGGGAGCATAGCGCAATTGACCAGCGAGATCGCCGCCTTGGGTGCCGTCAACTTGGCTGCCCTGGAAGAACTGGAATCTTCACGCACGCGCAAGAATTACTTGGACGAGCAAAGCCGCGATTTGACCGAGGCCATCGATACGCTGGAGGATGCCATCCGCAAGATCGATCGCGAGACCCGCGAACGACTGCGCAACACCTTCGAGGCGGTGAACCGGCATTTCGGCGAGATGTTTCCCCAGTTGTTTGGCGGCGGCGAAGCCCAGCTCCTGATGACCGGCGAGGAGATATTGGATTGCGGATTGCAAGTGATCGCCCGTCCGCCGGGCAAGCGCAACGCTTCCATTCATCTGCTATCCGGAGGGGAGAAGGCGCTTACAGCCATCGCCTTGGTATTCTCTTTATTTCAACTGAATCCCGCGCCCTTCTGTTTGTTGGACGAGGTGGATGCACCCTTGGATGACACCAATACGGAGCGCTTCTGCAAATTGGTGCAGCGTATTTCCGAACAAACGCAATTTCTCTATATCAGCCACAACAAAATCACCATGGAGATGGCTCACCATTTGGTGGGCGTCACCATGCCCGAGCAAGGCGTGTCCAGGATCGTCGCCGTGGATGTCGGTGAGGCCGTGCGGATGCGTTCCGAAGTGGCGGCTTAGGTTCCTTGGTGCCGAGAATTTATTAGGAAGATAGATGAGCAAATTACAAATCGCGTTGGTCGCATTCGGCATCCTCATCGTGGCGGCCATCTATATCTTTAACCGGTGGCAAGAACACCGCTACAAGAAGCGCGCGGAATCGGCGTTTCAGCAACGGCACGAGGACGTGCTGGTGAAGAATGCCCAGCCGCCAGTGCTCCCGGCGGTACGCACGCGCGAGCGCATCGAGCCGCAGTTTCAAGAGCGCGCGCCCAGCATCGATGAAGAGCGAGCGCCGCCCGGCACGCAGATCTCGCGGACGAGCGAGGCCGGGCCTGCGCACCAGGACGAACCGCGAAGAATCGATCCGCGCCAAGGCGACAACCAGGCTCCTTCGGTTGCGCCTACCGGTTCGGACAAATTGGATTACCAGGTGGACTTGGTGTCTCACAGCCCCATTCCCCCTAGCAATCTGGACAAGGCGCTCAAGCAAGTGAGCGATCTTGCCAACCGGATCCAACTCTGGGGTGCGGCCAATAACAGTTGGACTTCTGTCGATCTTCACGCGGCGCCTAAGTACACGCGGGTGCGAGCCACCCTGCAATTGGTTAATCGCTCGGGCGTCGTGCCGGCGGAGGATTTGCTCACTTTCAAGCGCGCTTTCGAGCGCTGCGCGGCGGAGTCCGAGGCGACGGTTGAATCCGCGGAAACCGAGCCTTTCGTGGAGGTGGCTCGCAACTTGGACCGCTTCTTCCAGGAATCGGACGTCATTGTGGGTTTGAGCGTCATCGCGCAAAAGAGCGGACCCTTCCCAGGCACCAAGATACGAGCCTGGGCGGAGGTCTCGGGCTTTCAATTACGCCCTGATGGCATCTTTCAAATCAACGACGAGCATGGCCACGCATCCATCACGATGGAAAGTCATGAGAACCCGGGCTTCGTACCCGAGCGCATCCGCACCTTGACGACCAACGGCGTCACGCTCATGCTCGATGTTCCGAAGGTGGCCAACGGGGTGCAGGCTTTCGATAAATTGGTGAGCTTGGCCCGGCAACTGGCCAATGCCATGGGCGGCGCGCTGGTGGACGACAACAAGATGGCGGTTAACGAGTCCGGCCTGGACCAAATTCGCGGACAACTCAAGCAAATCTACCAAGAGATGGATGCGCGCGGTATACCGGCCGGAAGTGGCGTGGCTCTGAGGTTGTTCAGCTAAGTCTCAAATGGTGGCTACAGGGGAGGTGCGAGCGCGCGCGAAGGAGTTGCGTGCGCTCATTGAACGCCACAATTATTTGTATTACGTGCAAGACCAGCCCGTCATCAGAGATCACGAATACGACCAGCTATTTCGCGAACTGGCGGCCATCGAATCGGAATTTCCGGAGCTAAGGACCGCGGATTCCCCCACTCAGCGGGTAGGCGCGGCGCCGTTGGATACCTTCGAGGCGGTGCGCCACGAAATCCCCATGTTGTCCCTGAACAATGCTTTCGAGGAAGCGGATGTGGAAGGGTTCGACCGGCGCGTGCGTGACGCCTTGGGGCTTGCGGATGTGGAGTACGCCGTGGAGCCCAAATTCGACGGGCTCGCCATCAGCCTGCGCTACAAAGAAGGCGTGTTCGTGCAAGGGGCGACCCGGGGAGACGGTACTGTGGGCGAGAACGTGACGGCCAATTTGCGCACCGTGCGCACCATTCCGTTGCGATTAGCCGCGCGGGAAGTACCAGATCTCGTCGAAGTACGTGGCGAGGTGTTGATGTTCAAGGAAGATTTCTTGCGCATGAACCGGCAGCAGCAAGAGCATGGAGAAAAGGAGTTCATCAACCCGCGCAACGCGGCCGCGGGTGCCCTGCGCCAATTGGACCCCAGCGTTACCGCCAAACGGCCCTTACGCTTTATTGCCTACGCCATCGGTGTGGCGAAGGCGAACGATCTGCCGCGGGATCTGCATAGCCGTCAGATGGACTACTTGGCTCGATTCGCCATTCCCGTGGCGCCGGGCCGCGCCGTGGTGCGCGGACTGCGCGGGTTGATGGATTACTACCGAGAAATTGGCGCCAAGCGCGCAGCGCTGCCTTACGATATCGACGGCGTGGTGTACAAGGTGAACGACCTCGCCTGCCAGAAGCAGCTCGGTTTCGTGTCGCGCGCCCCCCGGTTCGCCGTGGCGCATAAATATCCGGCGGAAGAGGCCGTGACGCGCGTGTTGGACATCACGGTGCAAGTTGGCCGCACGGGCGCGCTGACTCCAGTGGCCCGCCTTGAACCGGTATTCGTGGGCGGAGTGACGCTGACCAATGCCACGCTACACAACGAAGATGAGGTGCGGCGCAAGGACGTGCGGATTGGAGACCGAGTCGTCGTGAGGAGGGCCGGCGATGTGATCCCCGAAGTGGCGCGAGTGTTGTTGGAACAACGGCCCGGCGATGCCCGCGAATTTGTCATGCCCGCGCGCTGCCCCGTGTGCGGGGGAAGCGTGGAGCGCGCCGAAGGCGAGGCGGTTTCGCGCTGCACCGCGGGACTGACTTGTCCCGCGCAGCGCAAGCAAGCCATCTTGCACTTTGCCTCGCGCCGGGCCATGGATGTCGAAGGCTTGGGGGAAAAATTGGTGGATCAGTTGGTGGACAAAAATTGGATCCGCACGCCGGCTGATCTTTACCAACTAAGCGCGGAGCAGCTTGCCGGCCTAGACCGCATGGGGGCAAAGTCCGCCAACAATGTGATGGCCGCCTTGGAAAAGAGCACGCATACGACCTTGGCGCGCTTCGCCCATGCCTTGGGCATTCGCAACGTGGGCGAGAGCACGGCGCGGGATTTGGCTACCCATTTCGGCGATATCAATGCGCTCATGAACGCAAACGAAGAAGACATGCTACGCGTGCCCGATGTCGGGCCGGTTGTAGCGCGCAGCATCCTGGAGTTCTTCGCCGTCCCCTCCAACAGGGAAGTCGTAAGCACCCTTGCAGGCTACATTAGGTTTGAACCAGAAGCCCAGCGGCACGCTGGGCTTGCGGGCAAGTCCTTTGTGCTTACCGGGACCTTGCCCAATCTGTCACGGGAGGAGGCTAGTATGCGTATCCAGGCGCTGGGAGGAAAGGTGGCTTCCAGCGTATCGAAGAAGACGGACTACGTCGTTGCTGGAATGGATCCTGGAAGCAAGTACGCCAAGGCCAAGGAGTTGGGCCTGGCTATATTGGACGAGGATCGATTCCTGCATCTGCTCGATAATCTTTCAACCCAATGAGCCATTCATGACAACGGTAACCAAGGCAGTCTTTCCAGTGGCGGGATTGGGTACGCGCTTTCTCCCGGTGACCAAGTCGAGTCCCAAGGAGATGCTTCCCATCGTGGACAAGCCTCTCATTCAACATGCCGTCGAGGAGGCCGTCGCGGCGGGCATTACCCATATGATTTTTATCACGGGCCGGAACAAGCGCGCCATCGAGGATCACTTTGACAAGGCCTACGAACTGGAAACGGAGTTAGAGATGCGCGGGCGCGACAAGCTGCTCGCCCAAGTACGTAATATCGTTCCGCGCCACGTCAATTGCACCTACGTGCGGCAGACCGAAGCCTTGGGCCTGGGCCATGCCGTGCTGTGTGCCAAGCACGTGGTGGGCGACGAGCCCTTCGCGGTGATCTTGGCCGATGACTTGATCGACTCCACCATACCAGTAATCCGGCAAATGGTGGAGGTGTACGAGCGCAAGCGCTGCTCGGTGATTGCCGTGCAGAGCGTCTCCCGCGAGGAGACTTCCAGTTACGGCATCATCGCCGGGGATCCCGAGGGAGACCGGCTCATCCGCATGTCCAAGATCGTGGAAAAACCGAAGCCCGCCGACGCGCCTTCCACCTTGGGCGTGGTGGGGCGTTACGTGCTGTCGCCCTCAGTGTTTCGCCACCTCGAGCAAGTGAAGCCTGGGGCTGGCGGAGAAATTCAGTTGACCGATGGGATTGCCGCGGCCCTTGCCAGCGAGGGCGCCCTGGGTTACCAGTTCGAAGGGACACGCTACGACTGCGGCACGAAGCTGGGCTACCTTCAAGCCAATATCATGTACGGGTTGCGTCACACCGAAGTGGCGGATGAATTGGCGGCATTCCTCAAAAGATTGCCGAGGTAACGGCATCGTGTTAGCTCACGCCGAGGCCTGGAAGGTGTTGCAAGGCGCGGACTTGATCTGCGACGAAGCCGCCGCGCGCGCCGCCGTGGAACGTGTTGCCCAAGAGATTACCGCTGCGCTGGGAGAGCGCTCTCCTCTCGTGATATCGGTCATGGGCGGTGGGGTGGTGTTTACGGGGCAATTGCTCCCTTTGCTACGTTTCCCCTTGGAATTCGATTACCTGCACGCGACGCGATACCGCGATGGCACGAGCGGCGGTCAGATCGAGTGGAAGGTGCTTCCCCGCGCTGAGGCCAAGGGGCGCGTGGTTTTGGTACTCGATGACATCCTGGACCAGGGTCACACGTTGTTGGCCATTCGCGAGCGCATGCTAGGGCAGGGTGCCAGCGCTTTCTACAGTGCCGTCTTCGCCGATAAAATTCTCGCCGAGACCAAGCCTATCCACGCCGATTTCGTGGGGGTGCGCGTTCCAGACCGCTATGTGTTTGGCTTTGGCATGGACGTGCATGGCGCCTGGCGTAATCTTCCCGCTGTATATGCTTTGAACAAGGAATAGCAATGCTGGCAATCATCGGCGGTTCGGGTTTGACCCAACTCGCCAATTTGGAAGTCACGCACCGGCAGATCGTGCGTACCCCCTGGGGGGAGCCCTCTGGACCGCTCACATTTGGCCTGATGCAAGGCAAGGAAGTGATGTTTTTGGCGCGCCATGGCTACGGCCACACCATACCGCCTCACCGGGTCAATTACCGGGCGAATATCTGGGCGCTCAAGGAGTACAAGGCGAAGCAGGTTGTATCGGTCGCGTCCGTGGGCGGGATTGGAGCGAACATGAAACCAGGCGTCTTGGCTATTCCGCGCCAGATCATCGATTACACCCACGGGCGGCAGGGCACCTTCTTCGAAGGGGAAGGCTCGGGCGATGAACGTGCCGTGGTGCACATCGATTTCACTCACCCCTACGACCAAGCTCTACGCGTCCAACTATTGCAAGCGGCCAAGGCAATCTCGATACCGGTGATCGACGGAGGTGTCTACGCCACGACCCAGGGACCGCGGTTGGAGACGGCGGCTGAAATCAACCGTCTTGAGCGTGACGGTGCGGACATGGTTGGCATGACAGGAATGCCGGAGGCTGCCCTCGCGCGCGAAATCGGGCTTCCCTACGCCGCGGTGGCGGTGGTGGCCAACCATGCCGCCGGACGCGCCGACAGCGAAAGCGGCGTTCATCTGGATGCCATTCACGCGATCTTGAAAGATGCGCTCCGGCAAGTCCGCGGCGTGATCGAGCAGTTACTCGTGACTCAATGATTAGAACAGTGCTGCGCATGGGCGACCCGCGGTTGCTGGAAGTGAGCAAGCCGGTGGAAGCCTTCGATACTCCAGAATTGCATGCGCTGTTGCAGGATATGGATGACACGATGCGTGCGCTGAGCGGCGCGGGGATCGCGGCGCCCCAGATCGGCGTGCTCTTGCGCATGGTGATTTTCGAGGTCAAGGAGAATCCCCGCTATCCCGATGCGGAGCAGGTGCCCTACACGGTGCTGATCAATCCCGTCATCACTCCCGTGAGCGAGGTCATGGAGGAGGGCTGGGAGGGGTGTCTGAGCGTTCCCGGCATGCGTGGGGTGGTCCCGCGTTACACCCAGTTGCGCTATCAGGGCCATGATCTTCAGGGCCAGCCCATCGACCGGACGGTTTCGGGATTTCACGCGCGCGTCGTGCAACACGAATGCGACCACCTGAACGGCATCCTCTATCCCATGAGAATCAAGGATTTGCGGATGTTTGGCTACAATGACGTGCTTTTTCCAGGCCGGGAGGTGGTTGAGGACTGATTTTGTAAATTCGCTGTTAAGTATTGTGTAATTTCGTCGTAACCCTGGCTGTCGAGACCCATGAAGCATGCAGCCAGCACCGTGGCAGTTCGTTTTACCTCCCTTAAGAATGGAACTCCCAGAGGCGTTTCCCAGCGCTCCGAGGATTTGCTAGCTCGCGCCATCGCCCATCATGGTGCCGGGCAATTTGCGCCCGCACTGGATATTTACCGCCAGCTACTCGGTGATAACCCGGGGCATGCCAAAGCGTTAGAGCTCGCTGGAATTTGCTGCATGCAGGCGGGGCGCCATGCTGACGCCGCCGGTTATCTGCGCGCGGCTCTCAAGAGCGATTCTGATAACCATACCCTTAACAACAATCTTGGCGTCTGTCTCCAGCATCTAGGCGATTTTTCCGGGGCCGCGCAGGCATTGCGCCAATCGGTCCGGTTGCAGCCCAATTATCCGGAAGCCCACAACAATCTCGGTAGCGTGTTGGAAGCGTCGAATCGATTACCGGAGGCGGTGAGTGCCTATCTGAAGGTTCTTGAGCTGGCACCCGAACATCGCGCGGCACTCCTGAATTTGAAACGCTTGGCCTGCGACCCCGAACTTGCCCCGGCGATAGCGCGGGAATTGGCGGTGCTTCCAGTGCAAAGCATCGCGCTTCGCGAGTTGCACTTCATCGCCAAAGCCGTATGCGACAGGCAGAGTTCCGCCGTGACTACCCAACCATTGAGGTTGATGCTGGAGTCCGCCGAGGCCAAGGCCGAGCGCGGCGACGCGGCGGGCGCCATCGAAGAATACCAACGCGTCGTGGCACATAATCCACGCAATGCCGCGGCCTGGAATAACCTCGGGTTGCTCTTCAGGCGCGTGCACGATTACGCGCAAGCCTTGTCCGCTTTGGCGCGCGCGACGCAGCTCGATCCGGACTTCGCCATGGCATGGAATAGTTTGGGCAGTTGTTACCTCGATCTTGGCGATCTCGCCCAGGCGCGTGGCGCCCTTGAGCGGGCCAAGAGCCTAGCGCCGACCACCGCGAGTATCGAATGCAACCTTGGCGTGCTGCACCGTGCTTCGCAAGACGCCACACAAGCCCTGGCGTGCTACGAGCGGGCCTTAATCATGGACTCGAACCTGTGTACGAAACGCATTTGAATCTGGGAAACTTGCGCGGCGACTTCGGCGATGAGGCCGGCGCCCAGGAGGCCTTTGGACGTGCCGTGCAGTTGGCGCCCCAAAGCGCGGAGGCTCATTATGGTTTTGCGGTGGCGCAAAGTGCCCACGAGGTGGCGATGCATCATTTTAATCGTGCCCTTGCGTTGAAGCCTGAGTATCCGGAGGCCGAACTTGCCCGCCTTTATACCCAACTCAAGGCCTGCTACTGGAATGGCCTCTCCAGCCGCATCGCGCGAGTGAGCGAAATGGCGCAAGACCAGTCCATGCCGGCGTTGTAGCCCTTCTGGTTTGTGGCGATTTCGCCTTCACGCAAAGCCCAACAACAGTGCGCACGCAAATGGGCCCGCCTGAAAATGCCTCCGATCGCGCCCCTTGCGCGCGACAACATCCAGGTAGGGCACCCTAAGAAGACCTCGCTGGTTTGGGTAGGGTTTCTCTCGGGAGATTTGCGTTCGCATGCCGTCGTGGAGTTACTGAAGGAGGTATTGCCTTGCATCGATCCGCGCCGCTGCGAGCTCTTCGCGTACGACTCAAGTCCCGATGACGGCAGCGCAACGCGAAGGGAACTCCTGGCTTCATTCCGCGAAGCTCGTCCCGTGGCTACCCTGGACATGCACGCGCTTGCCAACACCATCGCCTCAGATGACATCGACGTGCTGGTGGATCTCTCCGGTTACACGCAACACTCCCGCTCCAAAGTGCTCGCCTTGCGTCCCGCGCCAGTGCAAGTGAGTTATCTCGGATTTCCGGGAGCCATGGGGTGGAGCGCGGTGGATTATTTGTTGGCCGACGATTACCTCGTCCACGCATTACACGAGGCCGGCTACGACGAGCGTATCGTGCGCTTGCCGCTTTGCTACCAACCGGCCCGGCGCTTCGATCTGGATACGAACGCGATTCCCGCCCGCGAATCCATGGGATTGCCAAAGGAGGGGATCGTGTTCGCGTGCTTTGGCAACCCCTACAAATTGCGGCCGGAGATGTTCGAGTGCTGGCTGCGCATATTGCGGCAGGTGCCTGGAAGCGTACTGTGGTTCGCGCGTTATAACGATATCGCCGAAAGCGCGCTGCGTGCCTTTACGAAGCCGAGCTGATCGTCGCGTTGTACCGAAAATCCAAGACCAACGGCGTCGAATAGCCCGCGCCCAGGGTCTTAAGGGTTAGCCCATGGCGGATGCCTTCACCGCCGTTACGCGCTTGTTGCTCGAAGGCGCCCTTCTTAGGGATTCCCGCGAAGGGGCGGAAAACCCGAAATGGACGCCCGGCACCCAGGTGAAAGCCGAGGTGCGCGCCGTCATCGAACCATACCGGGCCCTGCTCCAAATCGGCCAACACGTCGTGGATGCCAGGCTACCAGTCCCGGTGAAGCTAGGGGAGCGCTTGCCGTTGCGCGTGGTGGAACCATTCCCGAAACTCGTGTTTGCGCTGGAGCCGGAAGACGCCCCGGCGGCGCAACGCAGCCAGGTGAGCATGAGTTCGGCGGCGCGGGTGATCGCCGAAGTCATACGCAATGCGGAGCCTGGGCAGACCAAGCCGTTGCAGCTCACGCAGCCATTGCCTCTGCCCCAAGGTGCGGCGCCACGCCCCGAGGAAATCGCACATAGCCTGAAGCAAGCCCTGGAACGCAGCGGGTTGTTCTACGAGAAGCATCAAGCTCGCTGGATATCGGGGGAATATCCCTTGGCGGAGCTTGCGCGCGAGCCCCAAGCCAAGACATACCGGCCGGTTGGTACCGCCAGTCCGGTGTACACGGAAATCCCGCCCGGCCCGACACTCCCCGATGAGGGGGTGTTACCAGCGGCGAAAAGCTCGCGGCCACTCTGAAGGAGGGCTCTTTTCCCCGTATGCCAGCGGAAGTGCCTCTGCGGGCACAACTGGATTTGATCGAGGGCCGCCCGGTCATGGTGGCCATCCTGGGTTGGGAGCCGCGGGAGGCGCATTGGGAGTTACCGCGGAAGGGTCAGGCTGAGCGGGAAGAAGACATTTGGACTACCCAACTGCAACTGAATTTCCCGCGTTTGGGGCAAATGACCGCGCGCATCCGCCTGGCCGGCGACAGTTTGGCCCTCGCCTTGACCGCGGAATCTGGACAAACCAGGGCTGAATTGGCCGCGCGGCAGGAGGCCCTCAAGGCTGCGGGCCTTAGCCTGTCTGCCTTGGCGGTGAGCCATCGCGATGGGTGAGGAGCGACGCCACGCGGTTGCCCTGACATACCGGAAGGACGATCAAGCCCCCAAGGTGGTGGCGAAAGGGCGTGGCCTCATCGCGGAAGAGATCATTGCGCGCGCCAAGGAGGCGGATATATTCGTCCACGAATCCGCCGAGCTGGTCTCCATGCTCATGCAGGTGGAGCTGGACCAGCACATCCCGCCCCAACTCTACCGCGCCATCGCGGAATTGCTAGCCTGGTTGTATCGCATCGAGGCAGGTGAGAACGTTCCCGCCCCAGTAGGCCCTAGTTCTGCAGCGCTTGCAGCAGCTCGCTCTCCAGGCGAATAACCTCCATCGTATTTTTCAATACATCCCCTGCCACCACGAAGGTATCTTCCGCGCGCTCGCCCATGGTGTTGATCTTGGCATTATGCAAATCCACTTCGTAGCGCACCAGGACTCGCGCGATGCTGGACAGCAACCCAGGGCGGTCGCCGGCAGTGATGGACAGGTAGTAGGCGTTGCCGCGCTCATCGGGGCGCAGGGACACTTCGGGAGACACGGGGAAGCTCTTCAGGCGGCGGCTAATGCGGCCCTTTACCGGAGGAGGCAGGGGCGCGTCGCGTTCCAGTTGCGCGCATAACTCGTGTTCGATGTAGTTTAGGAGATCACGGTAATTGGCCGCATTGGGCTCGGGGCTCATCACCTGGAAAGTGTCCAGGGCGTAGCCGTGCAAAGTGGTGTGGATGCGCGCTTCTATGATGGAGAACTGTACACGCTCGAAGAACGCGCATATCTGGGCGAAAAGATTCTTTCGGTCGGGTGTGTAGATCAATACCTGGATACCTTCGCCCGCGGGGCTTACGCGCGCTTTCACCACGGGTACGGGCGTATTGACGCGGTAGTTGAGCACGCGCGTGTGCCACGCTATCTCGCGCGCATCGTGGCGCAGAAAGTAAGCGGTATCGAACTGCGCCCATAACTTCTCGTGGGCATCGTCGGGCACGGCGTAGAGCCTTAATTTTTCGAGCGCGAGTTTTTGCCGCGATTGCAGGCGCTCGCCGCTCGGATCGCGGTCGCCTCCGAGAAAACGCCGCGCGGACCAGAACAGATCTTCCAGCAATTTGCCCTTCCAGGCGTTCCACACCTTGGGACTGGTGCCGCGAATATCCGCCACCGTAAGAAGATAGAGCGCGATCAAGCGCCGCTCGTCGCGCACCAGCATGGCGAAATCGGCGATGACCTTGGGATCGGCGAGATCTTTTTTTTGCGCGGTCGAGGACATCACCAGATGCTGCTCCACCAGCCACACCACCAATTCGGTATCCGTCTTGTCCATCCCGTGACTACGGCAAAAACGCGTGGCATCAGCGCTGCCCAAAGCGGAGTGGTCGCCCCCGCGGCCTTTGGCGATATCGTGTAAGAGGCCAGCGAGGTAGAGCAGTTCAGGCTTGGGGAATTCGCTCATCAGCCGGCTGCACAGGGGATATTCGTGAGCCATCTCCGGCACGGCGAAACGGCGTAAATTGCGCACCACCATGAGAATGTGTTCGTCGACGGCATACACGTGATAGAGATCGTGCTGCATCTGGCCCACGATGCGCCCGAAGGCGGGAAGGTAGCGCCCGAGCACGCCGTAGCGGTTCATGCGCCGCAAAGCGTGCGTGAGCCCGCTGCCATGCTGAAATAGCCCGAGAAAAACGCGCTGGTTGGCCGGGTCGCGCCGAAAGCGATGGCCGATCAACCGCGTGCCCCGCCATAGGGCGCGCAAGGTGCCCGCCGCCAAGCCCTTCAATTCGGGGTGTTGTTGCAGGAGGCTAAAACACTCCAGTAGGGCGCCGGGTTGCCGCTCGAACACGTTTTCGTCGGTGGCTTTCAAGTATTCGTGTTCCGCCACGAAGCGCTCGTTGATGGGCGTGGTTGGAACCCCGGCCGATGCATCGATGCGCGTGCGCAGGTTATGCAGCAAGACTTCGTTCAAGGCCGTCACCTCGCGCGCGGTACGAAAGTAGCGCTGCATCACGCGCTCGCTACCTAGGCGCTGGGGCGTATCTTCCAGGGACAATTGTTTGGCGAGGGGTGCTTGCAGATCGAATAACAACCGATCCTCCCGTCTTCCCGCCTGGTAGTGCAACCGGATCCGCAGAGTTTGCAGCACCGCTTCGTGTTGGCTGATGCGTTTGGCCTCGCTCGCCGTGAGCAATTGGTGCAGGGCCAGGGCATGCCAGCTCGCACCCAGCGAGGCCGCTTGGCTTACCCATAATATGGTGTTGAGGTCCCGCAAACCTCCGAGGCCTTCCTTGATGTTAGGTTCCAGGTTGGATGCCGTATCATTGAAGCGGTTATGGCGCTGCTGCTGTTCCAGCAGCTTAGCCTCGAGAAAACGCTTCGGGTCTAGGCTTTGTGCCACCCTCTCGGAAAATTCGCGGAACAATGCGCGGCTTCCCGCCACCCAGCGGGCTTCGAGCAAGGTGGTCTGGATGGTGATGTCGCGCGCGGCTTCGTCCAAGCACTCACCAATGGTGCGGATGCTATGGCCGGTCTCCAGACCTATGTCCCAGATGGGCGCTATCAACGCGCCGGCTTGCTCGCGCAGTGATTGGTCTTGCTCGGGGACGAGAATCAACACATCCACATCGGAATGCGGAAAAAGTGTACGGCGGGCGTACCCGCCCACCGCGACCAAGGCGAGGGGCCCGAGCACTTCGGCACCGCGCCACACGCTTCGCAGCACGCGATCCACCAAGGCGGCGTGCTTGCGCAGAAGTGGCCCGGGGCGGCCGGTGCTCAGAAAATGGATCTTGAGCGCAGCCCTCTCGCGGGAGACCACCTCCCGGTAATGCGCTACCGGAACTTGATTCAACGCAATTGGTGCTACGCCACGGGGCTGGAAACGGCCGCCTGCTGGAAGGCAGGCGGGGGAGGAGTCGCGGCCGACTGCGTGAGGATCTCGAATCCCTCTTCGATGACCAGCACGGTGTGCTCCCATTGCGCGGATAAGGAATGGTCCTTGGTGACCACCGTCCATCCGTCGCCCAATACCTTGATGCCTGCCTTGCCCGCGTTGATCATGGGTTCCACCGTGAAGGTCATGCCGGGTTGCAACTTGACTCCGGTATTGGGCCTTCCATAGTGCAAGACCTGGGGTTCTTCATGGAACTTGCGGCCGATACCGTGCCCGCAGAATTCCCGCACCACACTGTACCCGCGCTGTTCGGCATAACGCTGAATGGCATGGCCAATGTCGCCCAGATGGGCGCCCGCCCGCACGGCGCGAATGCCTAGCCACATGCATTCGTACGTCACCTCGCACAGCCGCCTGGCTTGGATGGAGGGTTCGCCCACGAAAAACATGCGGCTGGTGTCGCCATGAAAACCGTCCTTGATGACGGTGATGTCCACGTTGACGATATCGCCGTTCCTGAGCTTCTTCTGTCCCGGCACGCCGTGGCAAACCACGTGATTGACGGAGGTGCAGATGGAACGCGGAAAGGGATGGTAGCCAGGCGGAGCATAGTTGAGTGGCGCGGGGATCGTCCCTTGCACCCGCACCATGTACTCGTGGCATAGCGCATCGACTTCATCGGTGGTCATGCCAGTCTTGATTTGCGGACCGATGAAATCCAATACTTCCGATGCGAGGCGCCCGGCGATGCGCATCTTCGCGATCTCGTCGGGAGTTTTCAGGATGACTGCCATAAGGGGAGGGGAGAGATTCCGTGGCATGGGATTCTACTGGACCGGGCGAGCTCATTGCGTGCGGACGCCGCGGCCATTAGAGTGCTCGGGCATGAAGGAGGTGCATGAAGATCACCGACATTCAGGTACTGAGCCTGGCGGGGCCGAAGGTACCGTTCCCCATGAAGCCCGCTTGGGCGGCAGGGAGCCAATGGGAGCGTTATGGCGGCACGCTCGTCAAGGTGTTTACTGATGAAGGAATCGTTGGCCTGGGTTCCCCCGGCTACGTGGTGTCGCCCAAGATCGAGTCGTGGATCAAACCTCAACTCATCGGGCAAGACCCCTTCGCCGTGGAACGCCACGCACGCGTATTTCGCGGAGCCGGAGAGGCTTGGGGAGTGGAGATTGCGCTCTGTGACATAATCGGCAAGGCCTGCGGGCAACCCGTGTACAAACTCTGGGGCGCTTATCGCGACCGGGTACCGGCCTATGCCTCATGTATCGAAGTGCGCACCCCGAAGCGGCGTGCCGCGGATATCGTGGCGGTTAAGGCGCAAGGCTGGCGCGCCGCCAAGTTGCGCCTCCACGATTGGACGCTCAAGGCCGACGTCGCGCAAGTGGAAGCGGTGCGCCGCGCCGTGGGAGAGACGACTTCACCCTTCTGGCCGATGCCAATCAGGCGCAACTCCCCGGCACTCAGCAACCAGATGAAAGCGCTGTGTGGCGCTACGAGTGCGCTCTGCATACCGCACGCGAGTTGGAGCGCTTAGGCGTGTATTGGTTGGAGGAGCCCATGGGGCGCTACGATTTTGACAACCTCACGCGCCTCGCGGATGCCGTGGATATTCTCATCGCGGGCGGAGAAAATAATCTGGGGCTGCACGAGTACCGCTAGCTGGTGGACCGCAACTGTTACGACGTGCTGCAACCCGAAGCCATGGTGGGGGAGACCATGACGCAGTTGCGCAAGGCCTGCGCATATGCCGAGATGCATCACAAGCTGTGCGCGCCCCATCATGGCGGAGGCGGAATGGGATTTGTGGCGCATCTGCTCTTGTGCGCCGCCATTCCCAATTGCCCCTTTGTCGAAGTGTTTCACGACCCTCCGGGATTGACCAGCGACCTTTTCCAGTGGTACCTCAAGGAACCCATCGAGCTCGATCCCGCCGATGGCTGCATGCCCTTGCCGCGAAAACCACGCTTTGGTGTGGATCTGGATGAGGACAAGATCCGCCGGTACGCCGTAACGAAATAGGGCGAAACCTAAGTCTCCTTGATTCTGAATTCGACGCGGCGGTTTTCCGGAGCGTTAGGTTCCGCTGCATTCAACGGCATGCGCTTGCCCATGCCCACCACCGTAATATTCTCGGGAGCAATTTGATGCACCTTCACGAGGTAGTTTTTCACCGCGCTCGCCCTAAGAAAGGACAAGATCAGGTTGTATTGATCGCTCCCGTGCGCGTCCGTGTGACCCTCGATAATGAGCTTGAGGCCGGGCCCCGCCATTTTTATTCCTTCGGCTAATGCGTCAAGCTGAGGTGCCGCATCGGGCATGATCTGCGCGGAGTTGAATTGGAACGGTACCAATAGTGCGATAGATTCGGAAATCCCAGTCTCGGTAGCGGGCGTGTTACCCATCTCGGATTCTTCTTGCACTCCAGTGGGGGGGGGCTTTTGCTGGCGCTGACGCCGAGCGAGGGGCAATCCTCTTGTACTGTTTGTGCGGCGGGGGAACCAGCAGGGTGCTTATCGAGAGGATATCCAGAAGGACGACTGACGCCACGAATCTTGAGCGATGCAGATGGCTCGTCTTCCGGCCCAGCCTTGTCCTCGTTTCCTTGAGTAAACGCCTCCTGGCAATCGGGTAAATTTGCTTGAAGCTGAGAAGCCGCCTTCACGCCACTGGCAACCACGGTTCCCGCGGCGGACAAAAGCCGTATCCCACGGGTCTTCACCACCGGGTCGTGGATTGGGGAACGAGAAAAAATCGAGGCTAACTGAACCGGATCCGGGATTTGTCCTGCTGGGAACACGATCGGTTCCCTCGCGTTCGCACCCGCTACGCCTGCTAGTAGGTGGGCCGAGGCTAAAACGGCTATCCACTTCATCTTCTTCGCGCGATTCATCGAGATCTCCTGGATTAAATGTGCATGGGCACATGACGCACGATGAGTCGCAGCTTTCCGGGATTAGGTTTCGCCGGCGGCGGCGCGGTAGTGAATATTTCCTTGAACCGCTGTGAAAGATCTTGCGACTCAATGGCCAGATGGGGCTTGAAGCATATGGGCCCTCATCGAACAAGAGGCCGGCATCCGCTGGTCTCAAACTCAATCACCTTACTTTGGAGATAAATCATGAATGCAGTTCTGAAAGCTGGAATCGTAGCCTTGGGTTTTGTCTGTGCCGGTGCGTTTGCCGCCTCGACCGACGTCAAAGTCGAGAAGCTCGACCAAACTCAATCCGGAACCTACAACCGCCAGTATCTGGACCTGGGTAATGCGTTTGGAAAGGGCGCGAGCAAAGTCGATGCGAAGAATGTCAAGCAGTCCCAGAAGGGCGACCATAACATTCAACAGATGGCCATCGGCAATGCCAGCGGAGAAGGCAAGACCGATGTGAAGGTGGACAAGATCACGCAAACCCAGAGCGGGTCCCGTAACCACCAACTCATGACCATCGGCAATGCACGTTCCGGGAAGAGCAAGGTCGTTGCCAAGAACGTGACCCAATCCCAATCGGGAAAGTATAACGACCAACGCATGAACATCGGTAACGCCAACTAAGCCAGTCAGCTTGCCTGGATCGTCTTGCGCCTGCCTGGCACGCGGCGATCCAGGTTTTTCGTCACATTGCACGGCGAATCCAAGCTCGTGCGGCCCAAATCTAGGAGTTTTACATGTACGCATTCAGAAGAGCGATCTTGGCGGCATTCTCGGCGTTGAGCCTGGTGCTTTGTTTCCACAGCGCTCCAAGTGCAGGTGCGGCGGAAATGAGTATCGGCGACCGCGCCAAGCTGGCCAAGGAGCGCGCCAAACAAAGCGTCGCATTTGGCAGCAAATCCAAGGGCGGCGGCGGCGGGGATAATCCGTGCAGCCTGGATATCGGTAATGTATCCACCGGTGGCCCTGGTAGAGCACCCCGCGAGATCAATGTGTTCGTCCAAGGAGATGTCATCCAGGCGAATAGGAACTGCAAGTAACGCCTAGTGCCAGAGGAATTGTCATGAAAAATATTCGGAATCGGTTTCCTCGCAATGCGCTCTTGCCTCTAGCCTTGGGCGGATTGTTGGACGGTTGCACCGTCATGGATGTGAAGAAGGACGCGGTAGCCAAGACCGAGGCGGCCAGGAAAGGCCCGGAGTCCGCACCCCAGCGTTCGATCACCAATTTCTCCGCTGCCCTGGGGTGCATGGACAGAATGCTCATGGACTACGGCGTGCGCGATGTGTCCGTCCTCGTGGAGGACATCACGGACCAGACCAAGAAGGTCAATGCGGGCACCAAGGACATGCTCATCTCGGCGGTGTCCGATATGACCAAGCGCAGCCGCGCTGTCAAGCTCATCGCTTTCGGCTCGGATTCGGGAAATCTGGTGTCCTTTCTTCAGCAAGCCGAGCGTAAGCAGGTATACGAAGTTGTTCCGCAGTACGACATTAAAGGTTCCATCACGCAGTGGGACGAAAACGTCATCCAGAAGCAGAAGGAACTAGGCGTGGGCTACGAGTCCAATAGCGCGGGATTGAACATTGGAGTCGCCAAGGATGCGGCCTCCTCGGTACTAGGTTTGGATCTCACCATTCTTTCCACTTCCGATTTGTCGGTCGTCCATGGGGTGACATCACGCAATACCGTGGTCATCTTCAAGGAAGGTTCGGGCTACGACGGGGACGCGCGTATCAAGAAGTTCGGCATTAATTTCAGCATGAATCTCTCCAAATCGGAGGGGCAATCGCAGGCGCTTCGAGGCCTGGTGGAGTTGGCCTCCATCGAACTCTTCGGCAAGCTTACCAAGACTCCTTACTGGAGCTGTCTCTGGTCGCCGTCCAACAATGAAACCGTCCGCGAGGAGATCGCGGATTGGTTCGATGCCATGTACGCGAACCCCGTTGAACTCGTTACCTACTTCCAGAAGCAATTGCACCAGCGCGGCTACTACTCTGGCAAAGCCGATGGGCAACCGAACCCCCAGCTACGTGATGCGGTCTCCAAATATAGAGTGGCCTTGGGCTTGAGCGACGAGCCAAGGTTGGACTTCGAATTCTTCGACGCCTATCTGAAAGCGAATCATAGCGATGTCCTAGCGAAAAACCCTCCTTCGGCCACCAAGGAAGACGAACCCGTGGCTGTAGGGGAGGATCTGAAGATGGATGTCGCCGCCACCAACAAGACTGGAAAGTTCTCGGCCGTCGAGGTCATCAGCTTAACTGTAAAACCCAGCCGCGATGCTCATGTGTACTGCTACATGCAGGACGAGACGCGAAAAATCATGCGCTTTTATCCGAACCGGTTCAGCAAGAGCGCGCTCGTACATAGTGCGGTGCCGCTCAACCTCCCCGACAACAAGCACTTAGAGATCGTCGCCAACGCAAAACGCGCAAAAGAGACCGTGGCTTGTTTCGCCACGGAGCAGGATATCTCCAGCGGTCTATCGCCTACGGCCGTGGGAACCGATTTTGAGTATCTGCCGGTTAAGTCGCTTTCCGAAGTGCGCGACCTGTTCGTCATCGCTTCCGATGGCAAGATTGGAGAGGGGTATTTTCATGTCTAAACTAAGTAAACGCCGGACAAACGGGCGTGCACCCGTTTGGCTATCTTCAATAGCTCTCATTGTCACTCCCCTCGCGGCGTTAGCGGCGACCAATTTCTCGCCATTGGCCGAGGTGGAAAGGAAGGGACTGCAAGTGGATGCTGGAACACCCGCGGCGGCCGAACCGGAGAAAAACGCCGCGAAGACCAACCTACGCTGTTGGCAGTACGGGCGCCTGCTATTCGAGGAAGTAGGTTTGGAGTTGGCGAGCGACCAATTCAACCGTTTGCTTACACTGCAGCAAGGGTCCCAGGGCAAGCCCCGTTTGCACTTGGTCGAAACTCCCAACGCCACGTGTCTGTTGAAAGAGTACAAGCCTTGATTTCGCTGGCGCGCAGTTGGATGGCTTCGTCCATTAAGAGCGTTGCAGCCGCTGTCTTGCTGGGTTGCTGCGGCGTAGCCTACTGCGACGCTGAGTTGGGCTCCCGAAGTATCTGGGTGTCCAATTTCAATGGCGTAACGCTACGCGTCCCAGGGGATCTCTACATCACGCAAAATGGCACGCAGGCTATGGTCGTGGAGGCCGAGCCAAAGGTGCTGGCACGCATTCAGGCGCGTGTGCACAAAGGCATGCTCATCATAGACGCGGTTGGCGGGGGATTTCAAACCCAGAAACCGCTCCGGTTCCGGTTGGGCGTGAAGTCGTTACGGGACCTGGCATTGGAGAGTTCCGGGGATATTCACGCTGGTTCATTGAGGGTGGACATGCTGCGAATCGCATCGGATGGCAGCGGATCGGTCAGCGTGGAGGAGTTGATTGTGGGGCATCTACAGGTGGAACTCACCGGCTCGGGAGAGATCCGCGTAGCCGGGGGCCGGGTCACCGAGCAGATCGTTAGCCTGGACGGTTCCGGCGACTATCGCGCACCGCGCTTGCGTGGCCAGACCGTCCTGGTGTCATTAAGCGGCAGTGGCAGCGCTTACGTGATGGCAACCGGTCGGCTGCACGCGGGGATTTCGGGTAGCGGTGACATCGTCTACTTCGGGCACCCGCGAGTGAGCGAATCTGTCAGCGGATCGGGCCAAGTCATCGCGTCTAATGGCAAAGAGCGCGGTCGACAAGAATAGCCGGAATGTAGCGTCCCGGCTTCAATGTAGGGACGCCGTTCGGTTGGCCGGTAGGCATTTGATCCGAACGCCTCGCCGTCCCATGCAAGAAATTGCAGATCCTGAATGGCGGCCCGCAAAGTAATCAAGGTCCCAAGTCCTTGACTTGAGACCTTTATCGCAGGATCTCGGTTCGTCAGTGAGCGGTCGCGCAGGATTCGTCATTCACCGCTTGGGTCAGGATCGAATCCAGATAGGGGTCTTCGAAGAAAGCCGACAAATCTTCATTGCCTAATATTAGATCCACTACACGCTGGGTAATTTCAGGTTGAATGTCGTCCGAAAAAAGCAGTTTGAATCCGTTCATGGTTCGCTCCAGTTGTAATACGAACAATAGGTCGCGTCTCTAGGCGCGGTGGTTCAATCGTTCCTGTGAGGGAAGGGGCTCATTGCCATGCATGAACATAGAGCTGCTCTTGCTGGCGCTCCCGGGGCGTGTCCTATCTGATAACATCTAACCTATTTGTGAGCGTGGATTCAGTCTATGTTTGACTTGGTAATCAAGGAAGCGCTGGTATACGACGGGCTCGGTTCGGCCCCGGCGCTCGCAAGCTTGGCAGTGCAAGACGGGCGCATCGCCGCAATCGGTGAGAACGTGGGCGCCGCGAAGACGACGGTTGGCGCTAAAGGCTTGGCGTTGATGCCGGGCATTATCGACAGTCACACCCACTATGATGCGCAGGTCACTTGGGATCCCTTGGCGTCGCCTTCGCCCGCGCTGGGCGTGACCACGGTTGTCATGGGCAATTGCGGTTTTAGCTTGGCGCCGTGCCGCCCGGCCGACCGCGATTTGAATTTGCGCAATCTCACCTACGTGGAAGGCATGTCACTGGACACCCTGCGCGCGGGCGTGGATTGGCAGTTCGAGAGCTTTCCGCAGTATCTCGATTTCATTCAACGAAACGGTGTCGGACCCAATGTGGCAGCCTTCATCGGGCACTCTTCGGTTCGAACCTGGGTCATGGGCGATGACGCCTCCAAGCGCGCGGCCACCCAGGATGAGATTAGTGCCATGCGCCGCATCGTCATCGAAGGCCTGGAAGCCGGTGCCGTGGGCTTGTCCAGCACCACGTCCTACCAGCATAACGGAGAGAATGGGATTCCCATGCCTTCGCGCTTGGCCAAGGAGGAAGAGTTTCACGCCCTGGCCAGCACGCTGGGCGAGACGGGGCGCGGCGTGTATATGATGACCAAATCGTCCGACACCAGCCCGCCCTGGTTGCAAGCGCTGGCGGCTTCGGCGAAGCGTCCGTTTCTGGTGGCGGCCGTGTTGCACAACCCCTTGGTACCGGACGCGGTATTCGATGACATGCGCGGTGTGGCCGAAGGACGTGCGCGCGGACTCGATATGTATGGCGCTGTGTCGTGCTGCCAGCTGAAATTCGAGTTCAACATGCGCGAGCCTTATGTGTTTGAAGGCCTGCGTTCCTGGAAGCCCGCCATGGCCGTGCGCGGCGATAGCGCGAAGGCCTTGTTTGCCGATGCGGCCTTTCGCCAATCCGTCAAGGACGAACTGGCGGTGAAGGTGCGCCGCGTGTTCGCGGGCGATTGGGAAAAAGTGCACGTCGTGCAAGTCCGCGATGCGCAACACCACGGCTTCGAGGGCCGTAACGTTGCTGAGCTGTCTGCAAGGGACGGTAAACATCCCCTCGATTGGTTGCTCGATTTGTCTCTCGACGAAGATCTGGATACGGTGTTCACCGCCGTGCTGCTCAACTCCGACGAAGAGGCCGTGGCGCGCTTGCTCACGGACCCCAACAGTATCGTGACTTTGTCCGACGCGGGTGCGCACACCACCTTTTTCAGTGACGCAGCCTTCGGATTACACCTACTGGGTTACTGGTCGCGGGAGAAAGGGCTCATGTCCTTCGAGCGCGCCGTGCAGAAACTTACCAGCGAGCAGGCACGACTATTCGGCATCAAGGACCGGGGCATGCTCAAGGTTGGCGCGTACGCGGATTTGCTGCTATGGGATCCGAAGACCGTGGGGCGCGGGGATTCCAAGCGCTATCACGACTTACCCGCGAAGGGTACTCGTCTCATCACGCCCGCCAAGGGGCTGCACGGCGTGTGGGTGAACGGTACCCTCATCGCCGATGGCAGCGGGCTGCGCTCCGATGCCGGGCGCCCTGGGACAGTGCTACGGAATTTTGCGCCCTGATACTTAAAATCCGGCGGCTTGCCCGTCGCGCCGGGGCTCCGAGCCCGCAACGTAGCCGTTGTCCACTTTACGGATGAGTTGGGCGCTGCCGTATTCCATGCTTCCCGGCTCGGTGACCACTACCCGGTGCCCGCGCGCGCGTAGCCCTTCAGCCACCTGAGAAGAAACGCTCGCCTCCAGCAATATGTCGCCGTTTTTCGCGATCTTCCAACGCGGACCGTCGGCGGCGGCTTGCGGATTTTGTTTGTAGTCCAGCGTGCGCGCGGTCATTTGCACATGACCTTGCGGTTGCATGTCCGCACCCATGACACCGAAACTCATCACCGGTTTCGCGTCCCGGGTCATGAACGCGGGAATGATCGTATGGAAAGGCCG
>SHXO01000007.1:0-12500 GCA_009693245.1 Betaproteobacteria bacterium
AAGGAGTCGTGCATGAAGAGGCCCATGAGAAAACTACTGGCCCTGGCGTTCTTCGCCATACTTTCCAATCTCGCTACCGCGCAAACACCCCAGCAAGAAAAAATGAAGGCCTGCAATGCGGATGCGGCAAAGAAGGAACTCAAGGGCGGCGATCGCAAGAAATTCATGAGCCAGTGCCTGTCCGCGAAGAAAGAAGAGCAAGCGGATAAGAAGAAGGAACTCACCGCCCAGCAGCAAAAAATGAAGGGCTGCAACGCCGAAGCGAAAACAAAGGATCTCAAAGGCGATGCGCGTAAGAAGTTCATGAGCGAGTGCCTCTCCAAGTAATCCGCGGTCTCTCGCATGCACAAAAAACTCCGCTAGCGCGGGGTTCTTTATGCGTTTTGCGAACCTAGCCGGGCGGCACTGCGATGAACATCCTTTGTTCGTTGCGCTGAATGAGCAACGCGACTGGCCGGCCACCGGAGGCCGACCCCGCCAAGGAGTCCAGTTGCGAAGCGGAGGTGATTTTTTCGCCATTAAGCGAAACCACCACGTCGCCTTGGCGAACACCGGCTTTTTGCGCCGCGCCCTTGGCCTGCCTCACCAACGCGCCGCCCGGCACACCCAGTTGTTTCTGCTGGCTGGACGAAAGATCCTCCACCACCAGCCCTAGTTTGTTCGCGGAGCCGGAGCCGGGCTCGCCGCGGGCCATGACCTTCTCCGGCGAAAATTCTCCCACCTTGATGGCGATCTCCAATTCCTTTCCGCCACGCCAGATTTTGACCTTGGCCTGGGCGCCAGGACGCGTCGCGCCGACCAATGGAGGCAAGTCGCGCGAATCGCGAATGGGTTTGCCGTTGTAGGCGAGGATCACGTCACCCGCTTCCACACCAGCCATGCCGGCGGGCCCGCCTTTCTCGATTTCGGCCACCAAAGCGCCCTCCGCGTTGGTTAACCCAAAGGACTTGGCAAGCTCGGGGCTGAGTTCTTGAATTTTCACGCCCATGCGCCCGCGCGCGACCTTCCCATGCTCTTTGATCTGCTTGGACACATCCATGGCGATGTCTATGGGAATGGCAAAGGAGATACCCATGTACCCGCCTGAGCGCGTATAGATCTGGGAGTTGACGCCGATCACCTCGCCGCGCAGGTTGAACAACGGGCCGCCAGAATTACCGGGGTTGATGGCGACGTCGGTCTGAATGAAAGGCACGTAATTTTCGTCTGGGAGTGCGCGCCCCTTGGCGCTGATGATGCCCGCGGAGATGCTGTTCTCGAAGCCAAAGGGAGCACCAATGGCCGCCACCCACTCGCCCACCTTGGTGTTCGCTGGATTGCCTATGGGCGCGACAGGCAGGCCTTGCGCTTCGATCTTGACCAGCGCCACATCCGTCTGCCGGTCCGTGCCTAGGACCTTGGCTATGAACTCGCGCTTGTCCGTGAGCTTGACTGTAACGCTCTTCTCGTCGCCGACCACATGGGCGTTGGTCAATATCTCGCCATCGGCGCTGACAATAAATCCCGAGCCCATGGAGGCCCGCTTCGGGGTGGGACCGGGATGTCCGCGAAAAGGCTGGAAGCGCTTGAACAACTCATCCCACGGCATACCGAAGGGCGGCGGCGCAGTGGAATCTTCGTCTTCACCGGCCGCCTCGCGTGCCACGGTGATATTCACCACGACGGGGCCTTGCCGTTCCACCAAAGCGGAAAAATCCGGGAGCTGCAGCGGGGCCACAACGGCCGCGGCCGAGGGTTGCGGATTGGCTTGCGCGGAATTCGGTACGTCAACCTTTTGACAAGCGGCGAGCAACAAAAGAAGCGCGAAAGCGCAACGGCGAGCCATCATGCAAACTCCTGGATAGCGAACGGGATCACGCTTAGGTGGGACCTGCCCCGGGTAGTTCAACCTGGAACGGCACGCCGCACAAGGTGGCCATTGACCGCCCGTCCCGCGCGCCCTTCACATGAAGCGGTTTACACGCTTAGAGCGTGAACACGGTCGAGCCGGTGGTCTTGCGTCCTTCCAAGGCCCGGTGGGCCTGGGCGGCGTCCTTGAGCGCATAGCGCTGGTTGATTTCGATCTTGACCTTGCCCGCTTTCACCACATCGAAAAGTTCGTTGGCGCTGGCCACCAAGTCTTCGCGACGGCCGGTGTAGACCATGAGCGAGGGACGCGTTACGTAGAGGGAGCCCTTTGCGGCCAGCAGATTTAGATCGAACGCCCCCACGGGGCCGGATCCATTACCAAATACGGCGAGCAATCCGCGCGGCATCAAACAATCCAGCGATCCGGCGAAGGTGTCCTTACCCACCGAGTCGTACACCACGGGCACCTTTTTGCCGCCGGTGATTTCCATGACGCGCTCGGCGAAGTTCTCGCGCGTGTAAACGATGGTGTGGTGGCAACCGTGTGCCTTGGCGATGGCCGCCTTTTCGTCGGACCCGACCGTACCGATCACCGTCACGCCCAAAGCCTTCAGCCACTGGCAAGCGATCAGACCCACGCCCCCCGCCGCCGCGTGAAACAGCACCGTCTCGCCCTTCTGCACCCGGTAGGTACGGCGGATCAGGTACTGCACGGTCATGCCCTTCAGCATCATGGCCGCGGCCTGCTCGTCGGTAATCCCTTCAGGGACCTTGACCAAACGATCTGCTGGTATCAGACGCAACTCTGAATAGGCGCCCACGGGCCCGCCGGCGTAAGCCACGCGGTCTCCCACATTCAGATAGTCCACACCCTCCCCTAACGCATCCACTACGCCCGCAGCTTCCAGGCCGATCCCGCTGGGCATGGGCAGCGAATAGAGCCCGGACCGGTGATAGGTGTCGATATAGTTCAGCCCGACCACGGTATTACGCACGCGTGCCTGGCCCGGTCCTGGTGCTCCAACTTCGACATCCTCATGGACCAAGACCTCTGGTCCGCCCGGCTTATGAAATCTAATTGCTTTGGTCATTTTCTAATCTCCTGTACGTACTCGCGAACAAAACGGTGGATCCTTGCCGGGCGCGATTCTATCAGCGGCGCAGATGATCGCCAGCATTCATCGCGGATCGGACGATTCGCGCCGCTCCGGGCTTTGCGACTGGATAGGCTGCGCCAGCGTTCGCTGGATGTGAAGCGTGGTTCAACGCCGGCGCCTTATCACAGGCGCTCTTCTATGCCTTATTCAGAAATTCCCGAATCTCGGGGTAAATGCTTTCTCGAAACCGGCGCCCGCTAAAAATACCGTAGTGCCCAACCCCTTGCACGCACAGGTGGCGCCGCCGCTTCGCCCCAATCCCCGTGCACAGATCGTGAGCAGCCAATGTTTGCCCATTGCCGGAGATATCGTCCAACTCGCCTTCCACCGTGAACAACGAAGCACCGCGAATGGCGGCGGGTTCCACCAAACGCCCCGCGACCTTCATCTGGCCCCGAGGCAGGGCAAACTCCTGGAATACGGTCTTGATCGTGTCGAGGTAGTACTCGGCGGGCATGTCGAGGACGGCGTTGTACTCGTCGTAAAAGCGGCGGTGGGCATCCGCGCTCTCACCGTCACCGGCCACCAGGTGATTGAAGAATTTGCGATGGGACTCCATATGCCGGTCCACATTCATGGACAGAAAACCCCAGTGCTGAAGGAATCCCGGATACACCCTGCGCGCATGCCCGGGATAATTCCAAGGTACGCGGTGGATCACGTTACTTTCAAACCAAGCGTGCGAGCGCCGCGTGGCCAGCTCGTTCACCTTCGTGGGGTTGCGCCGTGCATCGATGGGCCCGCCCATCATCACCAGGGCCTTCGTCACACATGCATCGTTATCCTGCGCCATCAGCGACACGGCGGCGAGCACGGGCACGGTTGGCTGGCACACGGACATCAAGCTTAGACCAGGGCCCAGATACCGAATGAATTCCCGGCAATAGCCAATATAGTCGTCCAGATGAAAAGCACCCGCGCTCTTGGGCACCATGCGCGCATCCAACCAATCCGTCACGTATACGTCGTAATCCCGGAAGGCCGTGCGCACCGTGTCTCGCAGCAGTGTTGCGAAGTGACCCGAGAGCGGGGCGAAAATGAGAAGGAGCGGACCCCGGTCCGCCACCTCCTTCTCGAATCGCAGAAGATGGCAAAACGGTTTTTGGATCACCGTTTCTATCCGCACATCAACGGGCGCGCCATGGATCTCGGCATGGCCGATACGCCAGGCCGGCTTTTCGTAATTGCGCAGCAAGCGCACGAAAAGTTCGTGTCCCGCCGCCGCTTGGCGGCTTACCAACGTATGAGAAAGCGGGCTATGGGGATGACTGAAAAGCTGGTGGTTGGCTTGAGCCCAGGTAACGAAGGGGGCGGAAAGGGACTTTTGTAACTCATGCAACGAGTACAGCATGGGAGGACCTTGTTATTGTGATAGCGAGTCGATTATCGCAATCGCGCCACGGTATCCGTAAGAAATCGGGGAACACGCCTCCCCGTAACCAGGACGAAACGGCGCGCCAAAGTGGAATCGCGGGTAGATTTGCAGGCGGATTTGCACGGCGAAGGGTAACCGGCAGGGACGCCTGGAGATGTTGCCAGCAAGAACTAGCCCACGGCCTTGCGCTCCCGCTCCACCAATTCACGCCGGAGGATCTTTCCAGAAAGTGATTTGGGGAATTGCCCGGTGAACTCCACGATACGAACCTTCTTGAAGGGCGCCACGCGCGCGGCGACATAGTCCATCACCTCTTGCGCGCTGAGTTCCCCTTTGCGTACCACGAAGGCCTTGGGCACTTCGCCATGTTCTTCGTCGGGGCTGGGAATCACGGCGGCGTCCGTGATGGCAGGATGGGACACGAGCACGGCTTCCAATTCCGCGGGCGCGACTTGGTAGCCGCTGTTCTAGGATGACCGAGGCGTCCGGATTCCCCGTTAACTGCTGCGCCACACTGGCGGCGACTCCGGGAAGAAATCCCACTCTTGCCAGAAACCGCTGCGTTTCCGCGGGCAGTTGGTCGAATATCTGCCCGGCGAAATAGTCGAAAACGGTCTCCAGGTTCAGCGTGCCGGCCTCGTCCTCCCAGAGCGCGCCCTTGCGAATTCGCTCGATTAGCAGAGTGAGCCCCGCGGCCCAACCTCCGCTGCGCTCATGCAAACGCCGCAGTTGATCCGGCGCCAGCGCCACCGTATCGCCTGCAATAAGACGGGTCTCGTCCAATGTGAGGCGTAAATCATCCCATTCCAGCAGGGTGACGTTCTTGTTGGCAATCAAGCGTGCGTAGTGCGAAGGAGGATCGGCACGGCTGATGGCGGCGAGGTTCATCTTCGCGGGGACCTCCGAGACCGCCTCCGCCACCACCTGGTGAAAGAGGCAATCCACCGGCACCTCCTGGTAGTTGTCGAGCACCAGAACGGAAGCCGGGGGAAGCCTGAAAAAAAGCTCCCGAAAAAAACGCCGCGCGAAACCCGCCACATCGTGCAGGTATTCCGGCGTGAGCATGGGCAACGGAGCGGCGTCTGACTCCGCATGGGGTGCTGCCGCCAGCCCAAGGTAGTAGAAGAATGTCGCCAAATCCGCGTCTCCCGGATCCACTTGGTACCAGATTCCGGGGATACCGCGCGCATCCAGCCAACTCGCCATTAACGTGGTCTTGCCCGCGCCCGGCGGGCCCACCATGCAGATCCCAGCGTGGGATCGCGCCTCATCCAACCAACGAAACAAGCGCTCGCGCTCCACCACCCCGTGCAGCCGCGGACGAGTCAATTTGGCCAGCGGCGAAAGAGTCTTGAGCATGGCGGGCGATCCTCCACGCTCAGCTTACCCAAATCCAAGCTACAAGTAATCTACAGATGACGAACGGTCTCATCTTGGCGAATCCTCGGATCGCGGCCGCTGATCTGCTAACCTCGCCAAAAAGGAGGCAGGCCCATGGACCAAGAACTCGCATTTTCTTCAGCCAAGAAACTCGCCGCGCGCCTGCGGCGGGGCAGCATCGGCTGCCTGGAGTTGCTCGATTTTTATCTCGCGCGGGTAGAGCGGTACAACCCGGCGCTCAATGCCATCATCGCGATGGATATAGACGGGGCACGCAAACGCGCGAAAGCGGCGGACCGGGCATTGCGCCGCGGCGAAGTGTGGGGACCTTTGCACGGCGTGCCCATGACCATCAAGGAATCCTTCGATGTGGCAGGCATGGCCACCACCTGGGGACTGGCACAGCACCAGTACAACATCGTTGCAAAGAACGCACTTGCCGTGGACCGGTTGAACGCGGCGGGCGCGGTGCTCTTTGGCAAAACCAATGTGCCCGTCATGCTGGGCGATTGGCAGACCTTCAATCCCCTCTACGGCACGACGAACAACCCGTGGGATCTGACTCGCACTCCGGGCGGCTCATCGGGCGGCGCGGCTGCGGCGCTGGCGGCCGGTCTTACCGGTTTGGAGACCGGTAGCGACATCGGAGCGTCCATACGCAATCCTGCCCATTACTGCGGTGTCTACGGGCACAAGCCCACTTTCGAGGTGTGCTCGGCCGTTGGGCAAAACTTGCCGGGCGTGCTGGCCAATAAGGATCTCAATGTGATTGGCCCCATGGTGCGTCACGCGGAGGATCTTGCCTTGGCCCTTGACGTGATTGCCGGCCCTAGCGAAACCGATGCACGCGCATGGCAATTGAAATTACCGAAGCCGAAAAAAACTCGCTTGCGCGATTTTCGCGTGGGTCTATTGGTCACCGCGGAAACCGCGGAAGTCGATGAAAGCATTCAACGGTTGCTGCGGAAGCTGGCGGAGTTTCTTGTCCGCTCCGGAGTGAAGGTAAGCGACAAGGACTTGCCGAAAATCGATCTCGCGGCGGCCCACCGGATATTCATCCAGTTACTTCGCGCGGCCACCTCCAGTTCGCTCAGCGACGAAGCCTTTTCGCGCGCGCAAACCGCGGCGCGCAATTCCGCGCTCGACAACGACGATTATTATCAATGGATGACGATCGCACAGGCCATGCCTCACCGAGATTGGCACGCTTGGAACGAACACCGCCTCCAAATGGCGGCGGCCTGGGAGGACTACTTTACGCAGTACGACTTGTTGCTGTGCCCTGCCGCCGCCACCACCGCGTTTCCGCACAACCAAAAAGGCGAGCGCTGGGAGCGGGTGATTACGGTGAATGGCAAACCCCAACCCACCACCACGCAAATGTTCTGGGCCGGATATTCGGGGATGGCCTATCTTCCTTCGACGGTGGCCCCCATAGGCCTCGCGGAGGACGGTCTACCAGTTGGAGTGCAGATCATCGGGCCGCGCTATGGCGATCACACGTGTATCGCATTCGCGCAGATGCTGGAGAAGGAGTACTACCCTTTCACCGCGCCTGCGGGATTTACCTGAATCCAGGGTGTGGAGACGAGATGGCCGATTTTATTTTCCTGCTGCAGAATGTTGTTTCCGGCCTCCTCCTGCCTCCCTTAGCTCCGGCTCTGATAGTCCTCCTTGGGCTCATGCTGCGAAGAAGATGGGTAGGGGCCGGATTGATCGCAACGGGCCTTGTGTCGGTAGTGCTGTTATCCACCAATGCGGTGTCGAGCGCTCTGCTCGTGAGCTTGCAAGTATCCCAGGCACTGAGTCCTACGAATCTTCCACGGGCCGGCGCCATCGTAGTGCTTGCCGGCGGCCTGCGCGAGCAAGCGGCGGAGTATGGCTCGGACCAACCCAATATCTTCACTCTGGAGCGCTTGCGATATGGTGCTTGGCTTGCGAAACGCACCGGTTTGCCGCTTCTTGTCACTGGCGGCTACAAGTATGATGGCCCCACGGAGGCGCAGGTGATGGCGCAAACACTGCGCGATGAGTTCGGGTTGCAGCCGCGCTGGGTGGAGTCGCGCTCGCGCGACACTTCGGACAACGCCTCTTACTCGGCCGAGTTGCTGCGCGAGGCCAAGATCGCGCGCGTATTGCTCGTCACCCATGCATGGCATATGCGCCGCGCCCTATTGGAATTCAAAGCGGCGCATCTCGATCCAGTTCCCGCTCCGACGGTATTCGCGCGCGTGCCCAACAAACTCACATTCGTTGATTTTCTTCCCACGGCGCGAGCCTACTTCAATAGCGGATTCGCATTGCACGAGTGGTTAGGCATTGCCTGGGCGAGTCTTCGCGGCCGCTAAACCCAAATAAAAAAGCCCGACCTTTTGGGTTGGGCTTTTTTGGGTAAGTACCCTGACGATGACCTACTTTCACGCGGTAATTCCCCGCACTATCATCGGCGCTGCGGCGTTTCACGGTCCTGTTCGGGAAGGGAAGGCGTGGGTCCACCGCGCTATGGTCGTCAGGAATTCGTTTGGCCTTGCGGGGCAGGGCAGGAGTCCAGGATCTAGGACTCCGTTCTCATGCCGCCTTCGGGCGCATTCCTTGATTGGGCTTGAGCTTTTGCCGGCTCGAAGCCCGGTATTCGATCCGCGGTGCGATAGCGCTCGCACCATAGATATATTCAGAAGAAGTTCTTTTTCAGCGCTGAGTGTTTATCACTCATGGGTTGGGTTGCATCGCGTACTTTGATTGCCTTGGGCTTCAGTGGACAACTCCAGAGGGGCGGCGGATTTTCTGTCCTCCGTCCTCTGTCTTCTGTCCCCTGAACCGCTTAGGGTTATAGGATCAAGCCGCACGGACCATTAGTACCGGTTAGCTCAACGTGTTGCCACGCTTCCACACCCGGCCTATCAACGCGGTGGTCTTCCGCGATCCTTCAGGGACCTTGCGGTCCGGGAGGTCTCATCTTGGGGCAAGTTTCCCGCTTAGATGCTTTCAGCGGTTATCTCTTCCGCACATAGCTACCCGGCAATGCGATTGGCATCACAACCGGTACACCAGCGGTGCGTCCACTCCGGTCCTCTCGTACTAGGAGCAGCCCCCCTCAAACCTCCAGCGCCCACGGTAGATAGGGACCAAACTGTCTCACGACGTTTTGAACCCAGCTCACGTACCACTTTAAATGGCGAACAGCCATACCCTTGGGACCGGCTACAGCCCCAGGATGTGATGAGCCGACATCGAGGTGCCAAACGACCCCGTCGATGTGAACTCTTGGGGGTCATCAGCCTGTTATCCCCGGCGTACCTTTTATCCGTTGAGCGATGGCCCTTCCATACAGAACCACCGGATCACTATGACCTGCTTTCGCACCTGCTCGACCTGTCCGTCTCGCAGTTAAGCTCGCTTGTGCCATTACACGACCAGTACGATTTCCGACCGTACCTAGCGAACCTTCGTGCTCCTCCGTTACTCTTTGGGAGGAGACCGCCCCAGTCAAACTGCCTACCATGCACGGTCCCCACCCCCGCTTCAGGGGGCAAGGTTAGAACCGCAATGACACCAGGCTGGTATTTCAAGGTTGGCTCCAGCGAACCTAGCGGCCCGCTCTCAACGCCTCCCAGCTATCCTACACAGATCTCATCACAGTCCAATGCAAAGCTACAGTAAAGGTGCACGGGGTCTTTCCGTCTAGCCGCGGGTAGATTGCATCATCACAACCATTTCAACTTCGCTGAGTCTCAGGAGGAGACAGTGGAGCCATCGTTACGCCATTCGTGCAGGTCGGAACTTACCCGACAAGGAATTTCGCTACCTTAGGACCGTTATAGTTACGGCCGCCGTTTACCGGGGCTTCGATCAAGAGCTCGCACCCCATCACTTAACCTTCCGGCACCGGGCAGGCGTCACACCCTATACGTCGACTTGTCGTCTTGGCAGAGTGCTGTGTTTTTGTTAAACAGTCGCGGCTCCCGATTCTCTGCGACCCCACTGGGCTCCGGCTGTTCGCCTTCACCTACATGGGGCACACCTTCTTCCGAAGTTACGGTGTCAATTTGCCGAGTTCCTTCTCCTGAGTTCTCTCAAGCGCCTGAGAATTCTCATCTCGCCCACCTGTGTCGGTTTGCGGTACGGTCAACTCTAGACTGAAGCTTAGAGGCTTTTCCTGGAAGCTTGGTATCGGTGAGTTCGCGGGCACGAAGCCCACTCCTCATCACGCCTTGGCTAAGCCGCACGGATTTTCCTATGCAGCACGCCTACACGCTTAAACCGGGACGTCCAACACCCGGCTCACGTAACCTTCTTCGTCCCCCCATCGCATCTAGAGCCGGTACAGGAATATTGACCTGTTTCCCATCAGCTACGCCTTATGGCCTCGCCTTAGGAGCCGACTCACCCTACGCCGATGAACGTTGCGTAGGAAACCTTGGGCTTTCGGCGAGCGGGCTTTTCACCCGCTTTATCGCTACTCATGTCAGCATTCGCACTTCCGATACCTCCAGCAAGGGTTCCCCCTCGCCTTCACAGGCCTACGGAACGCTCTCCTACCGCCAGAGGACAGAGGACAGAGGACTGAGAACAGATAAAAACAAACCGCACACCACGTCTTCTAGCCCCACTTGGCATGAAGACCATTGAGCATTTTCGCAATGTCGCTATAGCTTTTGTTCCAGTCCGACCACCGAGTTTCCTCAATGTGGCCCAAATCCAAACTGTAACGCGCCCATACTCGCATTTCGTCCGCCGAACCCATCGCCATGAGCAGGAATCTTTTGAATTCCGGCTTGGAGACGTTCTGCTTGCCAAATCCTTCCGCGATATTGGCGCATATGCCTTTGCTGGCCCGGCGCATTTGGCGCCCCAGCTCATATTGCTCATGCTCAGGATATTTCATGGTCTCGCGGTGGATCTCCAGCGATTTTTCATACGCCTTTTGATACACCACCAAGTCCGTGAAGTCCTTGATACTCGGTTGGTTCATATCTGTCCTCTGTCTTCTGTCATCTGTCCTCTGACCCGCAGCTTCGGTGCACAGTTTGAGCCCCGCTGAATTTTCCGCGCAGGACGACTCGACCAGTGAGCTATTACGCTTTCTTTGAAGGATGGCTGCTTCTAAGCCAACTTCCTGGATGTCTATGCCTTCCCACCTCGTTTACCACTTAACTGTGTCTTGGGGACCTTAGCTGGCGGTCTGGGTTGTTTCCCTCTTGACGACGGACGTTAGCACCCGCCGTCTGTCTCCCGTGCTTATAACTTCCCGGTATTCGGAGTTTGCCATGGTTTGGTAGAGCTAAACGCCCCCCTAGCCATAACAGTGCTCTACCCCCGGGAGTCAACACACGAGGCGCTACCTCAATAGCTTTCGGAGAGAACCAGCTATTTCCGGATTTGTTTAGCCTTTCACCCCTACCCACAGCTCATCTCCTACTTTTTCAACAGTAGTGAGTTCGGCCCTCCAAGTGGTGTTACCCACCCTTCAGCCTGGCCATGAGTAGATCATCCGGTTTCGGGTCTACACCCACCGACTTAATTCGCCCTATTCGGACTCGGTTTCCCTTCGCCTACCCTATTCGGTTAAGCTTGCCAGTGAATGTAACTCGCTGACCCATTATACAAAAGGTACGCAGTCACGGAACAAGTCCGCTCCCACTGTTTGTATGCATGCGGTTTCAGGCTCTATTTCACTCCCCTTCCGGGGTTCTTTTCGCCTTTCCCTCACGGTACTGGTTCACTATCGGTCGATGACGAGTATTTAGCCTTGGAGGATGGTCCCCCCATCTTCAGACAGGATTTCTCGTGTCCCGCCCTACTTGTCTTACGCTTAGTTCCACCACACCAGTTTTCGCCTACGGGGCTATCACCCACTTCGGCCACCCTTTCCAGAGTGTTCGGCTAACTCGATGGTTAAATCGTAACGGCTTGTCCGATTTCGCTCGCCACTACTCTCGGAATCTCGGTTGATTTCTGTTCCTCTCCCTACTGAGATGTTTCAGTTCAGGAGGTTCGCTCCAGGTACCCTATGAATTCAGGTACCGGTGACCTTGCGGCCGGGTTTCCCCATTCAGACATCTGCGGATCAATGCTCGTTTGCCAGCTCCCCGCAGCTTTTCGCAGGCTGCCACGTCTTTCTTCGCCTGTCATCGCCAAGGCATCCACCCCATGCACTTTAATGCTTGACCCTATAACCCTAAGCCCACTCCTTCGCTCTTCGGAGAACTCTCGCCCTCCTCCGTTCTTCAGAGTGTTGCCTCAGATCAACCGGTCAAAGCACGCTTGGTTGTCCCCGCTGGCATGAGTGACCCGCGGGGAACTTTGATGCTTCTTACCCAGGTTCTTAAGCTCGCTTCAATCCCCCTTGGCTCTTGCCTTATTTAGCTCTCGCCTGATTCAGCTTTCGCCTTCATGGGATCTCCGCGCGCTAAGAACCGCGCTTTAATTGAACTTCTTCCGAATTTTTAAAGAACAGCTTGCCACTCCCCATAAGGAGTGAGGAGTAAGAAGAAAGAGGTCAACGCCCATTAGCGCCTTTACCCCTCGCCCCTCACTCCTAACCCCTCACCGTGCCAGAGGACTGAGGACAGAGGACAGATCAAGAAGCGCCGTGGCACCCACATTCTGCCCTCTGTCTTCAGTCCTCTGTCCTCTGGTATGGTGGAGCTGAACGGGATCGAACCGATGACCTCCTGCTTGCAAAGCAGGCGCTCTCCCAACTGAGCTACAGCCCCCTATCAGAGGACTGAGGACTGAGG
>SHXO01000007.1:15000-55092 GCA_009693245.1 Betaproteobacteria bacterium
GGGCTGGCGGTACGCAATGATCGCCAGGGTTTCAAGGACCGCGCGTGAGTACTTGGGCGACTTCTCCGAGCACATCCGATCAAGGTATCGTTGTAGATCGCTTCGGGTTTGAAACCGCCAGCCTCCGGCCAAGGACACCAACTCGATGCCTCTACCAGACCAATCGGCGCGCAGATCGTCCAAAAGCCGCCGCAGAAGATCATGGTCAACTTCGCTGTCGAACAACCTAGCCAGATCGTCAACCGTGACCGGCCCCGCACTGGCCAGTATGGCCGCTTCCAGAATGTTCTTAATGCTCTGTAAATCAATCTGTTCCATCGCTCAACTTGACGTAGATAGGGGAAAAAACCGACCGTTGCACCACTTTCACTAAACCCTCCCTGGCAAGTTCCAGCAAACCCAGTAGGGAAACTACCAGTCCCGGGACTCCTTGCGAGGAATCGAACAAGCTCGAAAACTCCGCAAATCCACCTGTGCGTAGGCGGCGCATGATCTGGCTCATGGATTCGCGCACGGAGAGTTGCTCGCGTGCTACCAGGTGATGTTTGTTGGCCTTCGCCCTAGCCACCAATGCCAGCCAAGCCATGCGCAAATCCTCGGGATGAACCTCCGGTAATTGCTCCACGACAACCCGCTCGAACCACGCCCGGGCTACCTTGAAGTCCCGCTCCACGACCGGTAGTTCATCCAGCCGGCGTGCCGCCATCTTCATCTGCTCATATTCCAGTAGCCGCCGTACCAATTCCGCCCGCGGATCCTCCTCATCCACGGGCTTTTCCGGTCTGGGCAGCAGCATTCGCGACTTAATTTCGATGAGAAGCGCCGCCATTAGCAGGTACTCCGCCGCCAACTCCAACTGGTGGGATCGCATGACCTCGACATAGGCCAGATACTGCCGGGTTAAATCCGCCATGGAGATATCGAGAACATTCAGATTTTGCTGCCGGATCAGATATAAGAGTAGGTCCAGCGGGCCTTCAAAGGCCTCCAGGATGATGGCAAGGGCCTCGGGAGGAATGTAGAGGTCCTTGGGTAACTCAGCCATGGGCTCGCCATAGAGACGCGCTACCGGATGCAAACGCTCAACCGGGATTTCGGCAACTACCCGCAAATGTCCCCCACCTCGTACGCTAGCCTACTCATGGACTTGGCTTCAACATCGCTTAAGAGCCGTGATTATCCGTCAATCCAGGAAGGCCACCCCTGCGGTTAAAGAAGCCACATGCGATGCCGTTATCTCGCCCCAACCGGTATCGCCACGCACGTGCTCATCGAAGACCGAATAGCTATCGCGACTACCCACCCAGAGCCCGCAGACAGATTTCGCAATGGACACTATCGAAAACAACAATCCTCTCGATGCTATCGATGCCAGAACCAAGCTGGCCGGGTCCAATAAGCTCGAAATCCTGCTTTTTTCGCTAGGTACCGAAGAGATATTCGGAATCAATGTTTTCAAGGTGAGGGAAGTCACGAAAACACCTCAGGTAACCCAAACACCCAACATGCCGCCGGGCATCCAAGGCGTGATTTCACTGCGGGGACACATCATCCCAGTCATCAGCCTTGCGAGTTTTTTCAAACTCACCGGCCGCCACAATGCCTCCGAAGACACGATGCTCGTCACCTAGTACAGTCGGCGCACGCAAGGTTTCCTCGTGCACGATGTTGACCGTATCGTGCGCGTGGATTGGGATCAAGTGAAATCCGCCGATGGCATCCTCTCCGGCCACGAGCAAATGGTCACGGCCATTACCGAGCTGCCCAGCGGGAGGCTCGTGTCCATCGTCGACGTCGAGCAGATTCTGGTGGATGCCTTTGGCGAGGCCGCGATCCCGAAGCTTGCACCAGTGGAGCAATCGCGGGACCGGACGGTGTTCTTCGTGGATGACTCTGCCGTCGCACGGCGCGAAATCTCATCCGTGCTCGACCAGCTTGGCGTGAAGTACCACCAAGCCAACAATGGCAAGGAAGCCTGGGAAAGACTACAGGGCATGGCGCAGCGTGCGACACAAGATAACCAACCCTTGCAATTGCAACTGAACGTCATACTGGTGGATGCCGAAATTCCGGAAATGGACGGCTATGTACTCACTCAGAACGTCAAGGCCGACCGCCGTTTCGAAGGAATTCCCGTGGTGATGCACTCCTCGCTTTCATCCGAGGCAAACCGCGGCATGGGCAAGAAGGTAGGCGTGGATGCCTACGTCGCCAAGTTCGATGCGGCCATGCTGGGCGATACGCTCAGGCCCTTGCTGCAAATGCATTGACCGCTTCCATGAATCACCCCCCCTCGCAACATATTGAATGACGTAAGGCGCATGACCCATGACTAAAGGTGATCTCAAGTTTCTTGTCGTAGATGATTTCTCGACCATGCGCCGCATTGTGCGCAATCTTCTCAAGGAGGTTGGAATTACCAATGTGGAGGAAGCCGAGGATGGCGTGGCCGCGCTTGCACTGCTGCGCGCGGGCAAGTTCGACTTCGTGGTAAGCGATTGGAACATGCCCAATATGACGGGGATTCAGTTACTAAGGGAAATCCGGGCGGACGCAACGCTCAAGCATCTACCCGTATTGATGGTCACCGCGGAAGCGAAGAAAGAAAACATCGTCGAAGCCGCCAAAGCCGGTGCGAACGGTTATGTCGTAAAGCCTTTCACTGCGGCGACGTTAGATGAAAAGCTCCAAAAAATCTTTCAACAAATGCAGAAATCCGGAACTCTACAATGACTCTCGCCATCGCCACCGCTTCGTCCTCCTCGCCGTCTTCAACTACCGATTCTCCCGATCTTGAAGCTTTGTTAGACAGCATAGTTTCGGCCCAGCAAATGCCCGAACCCGCGGCCGCCACCGCACCCGTATCTGGCGGCACGTATATGGTGTCTCAAGTGGGACATTTAACGCGAAAACTCTACGACACCTTGCGAGAGCTGGGCGCGGACCAAGCATTGGAGAAAGCGAGCGCCTCCATTTCAGATACCTGCGAGCGCCTTTCCTACGTGGCCAATTTGACCGACCAGGCAGCGCACCGGGCGCTGGCGGCCATCGAAACCGCCAAACCCATTCAAGACAATCTAGGGCGCGCGGCCAGCGAACTGCACGCGAATTGGGAGCGTTTCTTCAAACAGGAGTTAAGCGCCGGTCAGTTCAAAACGCTGGTGGAAAACACACGCTCTTATCTGGCTGGAGTTCCGGCCCAAGTCGGCGCCACCCAACAGCAACTCACCGAGATCATGATGGCACAAGATTTTCAGGATCTCACCGGCCAGGTGATCAAGCGCGTAACCACCGCGGCGCAGGACATGCAAAAACAACTGCTGCAATTATTGGTAGCCAATGTCCCAGCCGATAAACGCGAAGCAGCCGAAGCGAGCGGTCTTCTCAATGGCCCGGTCATCAACGCCAGGGGCCGCACAGACATAGTCACCAGCCAAGCGCAGGTCGATGATCTGCTGCAAAGCCTCGGCTTCTAAGAAAAAAGGATTGGCGCGATGAGTCACTTTCAAGGCATGGAGGAGTTGCTTAAAGACTTCCTGACAGAGGCAGGCGAGCTCCTGTCCGATGTGGACAGCAAACTCATGGAGTTGGAGCAACGTCCCAATGACAAGGAGCTGTTGAACACCATTTTTCGCGGATTCCATACGATAAAGGGGGGCGCCGGATTTCTCAACGTCACGGATCTGGTGAACCTGTGCCATTTGACGGAAAACCTCTTCGACAAGCTACGCAACTCCGAGCTTTTGCTCAATGCCGAATTGATGGATGTCATCATGTCCGCAACGGGCTGCGTCAGCGACATGTTCGGTCCGCTGCGCTCCAGCCAGTTACCGGCCCCAGCGGATCCTGGCTTGATCGCCGCCATGAAGGCAGCGCTCGAAGGAAAAACCGCCGCACCTCAACCTGCACCCGCCGCACAACCCGCCCCGCCCGTGGCGGCCGAGACACCCAAGGCAAGCACTCAGGATGCAGCGGGAGTCGACTGGCAGCACTGGCAAAACACCATCCTCGGCCAACCGAGTCCGGCTACGGCCCCTGCCGCACCCATTGCTCCCGAAAATGCCGGCGCCCCTGCGGCAGCGGCGGAAGCAGCCGCCCCGGCGCGCTCGCCTGGGCGAAGAGCGACGGACCAGCCCGACAGAGATGGCGCCCGTACAGAGCTCCGGGAGAATGACAAGGTCGCCGTGGCGGCGGCGGAATCCACCATACGCGTGGGCACCGTGCGCTTGGATCAAGTACTCAATCTCTCTGGCGAGATTGGATTGGCGAAAAACAGGCTAAATTGCTTGCGCACGGATTTGCTACAAGGCAAGCGAGATCCGGAAACTCTGCGTGAACTGGACCTCGCCGTGAGCCGTCTGGATTTACTGGTGAGCGATCTGCAAAACGCCGTGATGAAGACGCGTATGCAACCCATCTGGCGCTTGTTCCAGAAGTATCCCAGGATGGCGCGGGATCTTTCTCGCCAGCTCGGAAAGAACATCGAAGTGGCGCTGAAGGGCGAGGAAACGGAACTCGACAAAACCATGATCGAGGACCTCGGCGACCCACTCATCCATCTCGTGCGAAATGCCGTGGACCATGGCATCGAATCGCCCGCGGACCGGGTAGCCCAAGGCAAACCGGAGAAATCCATCTTGCGCCTGAAGGCCCAGCAAATCGGCGACAGCATCATCATCGAGATCAGTGACGACGGACGCGGCATGCGCCCGGATATCATCCGCAAGAAAGCGGTGGAGAAAGGCTGTATCACCGCGGACGCCGCGGCCAATCTCAACGACGACGAGTCGCTAAAACTGATCTTGCTACCGGGATTCTCCACCAAGGACACGGTAAGTGACGTCTCCGGCCGGGGCGTGGGGATGGCCGTGGTGAAGACCAAAATTCAAAAACTCAATGGCAGAATCGAAATCAAGTCCGTCATCGGCCAAGGCTCCACCTTCACTATCTACCTACCCCTCACTCTTGCCATCTTGCCGGTGCTGGTCGTGCGTTGCGGGGAACGGCCCTTCGCCGTCCCCCTGGCCTTGGTACGAGAGATCATTCCGATCCATTCAGAAGAGGTGCAGGCCATATCGGGCAAGGCAACCATGGTGATTCGCGACGAAATACTGCCTGTGTTTTCGCTCGCTTCCCTCATCGGATGGCCGCGCACGCAAGCCCCTGCCTATGGAGTGTTGATGCAATCCGCCGTGCGCTCGTTCATCCTCGCGGTGGATAGCTTTGTCGGCCGGGACGATGTAGTGATCAAACCCTTGGAAGACATCAAGCCAAGAGGCGTGGCGGGCGCCACGCAATCTGGCGACGGCTCCGTCGTATTGGTGCTCGACATGGAGGAATTATTGCGAGAGATGGCCAGCGAATCACGCGGCGATCTCCTCAAGGCAGCCGCCTAACAGTTCATCTACATAATCCTCCTTCCGCATGGGCACGTCCGCCTTTCTCGCACGGGAACCCATCCTCGATCACAGGCAAGAACTGGCCGTCTACGATCTGCGGTGGGCGGGCCAGGATTCTTCCGCCAATGGCATGGATCTTCTGGCGCTGTTGACCGGCCCGGCCGGCAAGAACTGGCTGCTGGGCTCGCGCATCGTGGTGAGCGATCGAATTCCAGCACCGCTCGCCTCACCCTCTCCGATCCCCAAGGCCGCTTACGTCGTGGAACTCGCCGGTGAAGCTGCCACGATTGCTGCGGTGCAGGCCGCGCGCGCAGCGGGTTTGGCGTGTTGTATTCGCGCGCCCACTTCGGCACCCGTGCCGCACGAACTCTATCCCAGCCTCGGGTATCTGAGCTTGGACGTTAGCCGGCTAGGCCCCGCGCTCAAAAAAGTATCCGAATCGTTGCGCAAGCTGCCCGCACAACAAATCGGCCGGCAAATCGCCTTGGAGGAATCCTTCTCGGCCGCCAAGGATGCCCATCTCGATTTATACCAAGGGTACTGGTTTTTGAATCACGGCACGCAAACCGGAGCGATCATTGGCCCCGCCTATGGGAACCTGGTGGCCTTGATGCGGCTCGCCCGAGAAAACGCGCCGGTCAGTAAGCTCGAAGATATTTTGAAGCGCGACGCTGCGTTGTCGTTCAAATTACTGCGCTACATCAACAGCGCCGGCTTCGGTCTGTCTTGCGAAATTCAGTCCTTGCGCCACGCGGTCACGGTATTGGGTTACCAGAATCTCTACCGTTGGCTCGGCTTTCTAATGGTGAACGCGGCGCGCAAGAATTCCTCCGACGCGTTGGTCACCACAGCCATCACACGCGGGCGATTGATGGAGTTGTTAGGTAAAGATTTGCTCGAAGCCGCCGAGCGCGACAATCTATTCATCGTGGGAATGTTCTCCTTGTTGGGCGCGATCTTGCGCGTGCCCATGGAAGAAATCACCAGCCAGATCCCGCTACCGGAGTCCATCGGCGATGCCCTCACGGGACGCCAAGGACCCTACGGCCCCTTCCTCCAATTGGCGGAGGCTTGCGAACAATTGCACGATCCAAAAAATAGGGAGCAAGCCGAACTCCTCGCCATGAGCCTAGATCTCAAACCGGCCTATGTGAATCGCGCCCAGATCGACGCCATCGTCTGGGCGCATGCATTGAGCGCGGGTTAGGCCGCCAAGGCTTGAGGTTGCGCTTTACGCTTCTCGAATTCCACACGCCCCTCGCGCCAATGGACCACGACCGTTTCCCTCGGCGCGAACTTGCCTTCTAGTATTTCCCGCGCTAGCGGATTCTCGATCACCGATTGAATGGCCCGTTTGAGGGGACGCGCGCCAAAGACCGGATCGAAACCCACCTGGGACAGTTCGCGCATCACTTCTCCGGAGACCTCCAAGCCGATTTCCATGGCGGCGAGGCGCTTGCGCAAATGCCCGATCTGGATGTGCGCGATGGATTCTATGTGCTTGCGATCCAAGGCGTGGAAGACCACCACCTCGTCGATGCGATTGATGAACTCGGGCCGAAAATAATTCTTCACCTCGCCCATCACCGCGTTCTTGACGCTGGCGTAATCCGATCCCGCCATCTGCTGGATCATCTGGGAACCCAAGTTGGACGTCATCACCACCACCGTGTTCTTGAAGTCCACGGTGCGGCCTTGGCCATCGGTGAGACGGCCATCATCGAGCACTTGCAGGAGCACGTTGAACACATCTGGGTGCGCTTTCTCCACCTCATCGAGCAAGATCACCGCATAGGGCTTGCGCCGCACGGCTTCCGTGAGATAACCGCCTTCTTCGTAGCCCACGTATCCGGGAGGCGCACCGATCAAGCGGGCGACCGAGTGCTTCTCCATGAACTCGGACATATCGATGCGTAGGAGATGCTCCTCGGAATCGAACAGAAATCCCGCGAGCGCCTTGCACAACTCCGTCTTCCCCACTCCCGTAGGTCCCAGGAACAGGAAGGAACCATAGGGCCGGTTGGGATCGGACAATCCCGCGCGAGAACGCCGGATGGCATCCGAGACCATCCGCACGGCTTCGTCTTGTCCGACCACGCGCTCGTGCACGCGCGCTTCCATCTTGAGGAGCTTGTCGCGCTCGCCTTGCATCATCTTGGAGACGGGAATTCCGGTGGCGCGCGAAACCACTTCCGCGATTTCCTCGGCTCCCACTTGCGTGCGCAGTAGCGTCTTCGCCTGCGCAGAGCCTTTGTCCGCCTGTTTCAACTGCGCTTCCAGTTGCGGCACGCGCCCGTATTGCAACTCCGACACTTTCTGCCAATCGCCTTTGCGTTTGGCCGCGTCCATCTCCACCTTGATGCGGTCGAGTTCTTCCTTGACGTGCTGGCTGCCTTGCACTTGAGCCTTCTCAGCCTTCCAGATTTCCTCGAGATCGGCGAACTCACGGTCGAGTTTCTCGATCTCTTCTTCCAGCAACGCCAAGCGCTGCTTGGAGGCATGGTCGGTTTCTTTCTTCACCGCCTCGCGCTCGATCTTGAGCTGAATGCCACGGCGTTCGATCTTGTCCATGGCTTCGGGCTTGGAGTCGATCTCCATGCGGATGCGCGCGGCCGCTTCATCGATCAAGTCGATGGCCTTGTCTGGCAGGAAGCGGTCGGTGATGTAACGATGAGAGAGCTCGGCCGCGGCCACGATGGCGGGATCGGTGATCTCCACGCCATGATGGACTTCGTACTTCTCCTGCAACCCGCGCAAGATGGCGATGGTGGCTTCCACCGTGGGCTCTCCCACCAACACCTTTTGGAATCGCCGCGCCAGCGCCGCGTCCTTCTCGATGTGCTTGCGATATTCATCCAAGGTCGTGGCACCGATGCAGTGCAGTTCTCCGCGCGCCAGCGCCGGTTTCAACATGTTGCCCGCGTCGATGGCGCCCTCGGCCTTGCCGGCACCCACCATGGTGTGAATCTCGTCGATGAATACGATGATGCGGCCCTCCTCCCGCGCGATTTCCTTCAGAACGGCCTTAAGACGTTCCTCGAATTCGCCACGGTACTTGGCACCCGCGAGCAGGGATGCCATGTCGAGGGACAAAACACGTTTTTCCTTGAGACTCTCCGGTACCTCGCCATTGATGATGCGCTGAGCCAGCCCTTCCACGATGGCGGTCTTCCCCACGCCTGGCTCGCCGATGAGTACCGGATTATTCTTGGTGCGCCGTTGCAGAATTTGCACGGCCCGGCGAATCTCGTCGTCGCGCCCGATCACCGGATCGAGCTTGCCTTGGCGGGCTCTCTCCGTAACGTCCAGGGTGTATTTTTCCAGCGCCACGCGCTGGCCCTCACCCTCGGCACTGCCCATGCCCTGGCCACCGCGCACGGACTCGATGGCCCGCTCAAGATGCGCTTTCAGCGCGCCGTGCTGGCGAAATAGTTTTCCGGTGTCGCCCTTATCCTCCGCGAGCGCCAATAAGAAAAGCTCGGAGGCGATGAATTGGTCACCGCGTTTTTGCGCTTCCTTGTCGGTCAAATTGAGTAGGCCGGCCAACTCACGCGAAACGTTGACTTCCCCGCCATGGCCCTCGACCTTGGGCAAACGCTCGATACTTTGCCGCAACGACTCGCGCAGCGGAACAACATTGATGCTCGCCTTGGCCAGCAGGGCGCTTGTGCCGCCGTCTTGTTGGTCCAACAAGGCCGACAGCAGATGCTGGGGCTCGATATAGGAGTGATCCTTACCCACGGCGAGACTTTGAGCCTCGGCGAAGGCTTGCTGAAATTTCGTGGTGAACTTGTCAAAGCGCATGATGGCACCCTAATAGTGGATGAGCGTGGATGGGGGTTACCGGTCAAATGAGGCCTGGGCGGAAAATTTCAACATCCGGGGTTGAAGAGACGGAGGAACAATGGCACAGTCGCGTTCCAAGTTCCACTCTACCCTCTATCTACCCTATATCTAATTTCTCATCCCGTCTCCCATGAAACGCTATCTTGTACTGGCGGGCCTCTTACCCGCATTGATTCACGTCAATACCTTGGCCGGCGAACCCTCGGACTTCACCCTCAAGGCGCGTGGCATCGCCGGGCAACTGGTACAGGAATTGGGCGCCGGGCTTAAGAAGGAAATGTCCAGTAACGGACCCGCCAGCGCCATATCCGCGTGCAAGAACCTAGCACCCGAGATTGCGGGCCGGCTGTCGCGCGAACACGGCGCCCGAGTCGCCAGGGTAAGCCTCAAGGTACGCAACCCGCTGCTCGGCCAGGCGGACAGTTGGGAGCAATCGGTACTTGCGAGCTTTGACCGCGTCGCAAGCGAGAAACCGGAAGCCCTGGAGTACAGCGAAATCGTCACCGAACCGCAGGGCCGGTATTTTCGCTATATGAAGGCCATTCCAGTACAGCCGTTGTGTTTAAGCTGCCACGGTTCGCCGGAGGCGATTCCGGGCGAGGTCAAGGCCATCCTGGCCAAGGAGTACCCCCATGACCAGGCCACTGGCTACAGCACCGGCCAGATTCGGGGCGCGGTTACCATCAAGCAGCGGCTAGACTGAAGCTGGCTGGCCTATCCGGCGTGCGCGAGTTCTCTCGCGAAATTCTTGGCGTGGGGCCGCTCTTCCGGATAGGGATAGAGCGTGCTGCAAGCCACGCTGCGATTGGCGGTTTCGACTAGACGCACATGCTCCCGGCGAAACTCGCGCGCGTGTTTGAGCCCGCAGGAGTGCGCGATCATGTCGATCTCCTTGTTCATATTCTTGGCGTAATGGGCCACGCGCAAATACTTTTCCTCCACTACCAAGCCGCGCTGCAACCGCTTGTTGTGCGTGGTGATCCCCGCGGGACAAGCGTTGGTGTGGCAACGCAGCGCTTGAATACAGCCCAGTGCGAACATGAAACCACGGGCCGTGTTAATGAAATCCGCGCCCACGCATAGCGCCCAAGCAGCCTTGGCGGGCGTGACCAACTGGCCCGATGCCACGACGCGGATGCGTTGCTTGAGACCGGATTCCAGCAAGGCGTCCACCACGCGAGGCAGCGCCTCAGAGATGGGTAGACCCATGTGATCGGCCAAGGCTTTAGGCGAAGCACCGCTGCCGCCCTCGCCGCCGTCGATCACGAGGAAGTCGGGCGCATGGTCCACTCCGCGGCGGTGCACCGCTTCGCAAAGTTGATGCATGAATTGCCATCCGCCGATGGCGGTTTTAACGCCCACTGGACGGCCGGTGAGATCGCGCAGGTCGCTCACCTTGTCGAGCAAGTCATCGATATTGGCAATGTCGCGGTGGCGGTTCGGGCTGATGGAATCCTTATGGGCGGGAATGCCGCGAATGCGCGCGATCTCCTCGTTCACCTTCCCCGCCGGGAGCACGCCGCCCTTGCCAGGTTTCGCACCTTGGGACAGTTTGATCTCAAAAGCCGAGACTCTCTCGGCAATGGCGCGCGCACGCGAGCGCGAAAAGGAACCATCCTCCTCGCGCACACCGTACTTGGCGGTGCCAATTTGCATGATGACGTCGCAGCCGCCTTCGTTATGGTATGGCGAAAGCCCGCCTTCTCCGGTATCCAGCCAGCAGCGCGCTTCCGCCGCGCCGCGAGAAAGGGCTCGCACCGCCGGCTCGGAAATGGCGCCGTAACTCATACCGCTGATATTGATCAAGGAGCGCGCCCTAAAAGGCTGCTCGCAGTAGCCCTCGCCGATCACCAGTGCCGGTGTCTGAACGCTGTCTTCTTCAAGCACCGGAAAAGGCGCATTCACGAATATGAGGGAACCCGGTTGCTTCAAATCGTGGGTCGAACCAAAGCCGATGATGCCGCCTTCGTCCTTCGCCAAGCGGTAGACCCAACCCCGGGTGGAGCGGTTGAAGGGAAGCTCGTCGCGGTCCCTCGCGAACATATACTGGCGCAGATACTCGCCCAGTTGCTCCAAGAGGTAACGCAGGCGGCCAATGACCGGAAAGTTGCGCAGAACCGTGTGCTTTTTCTGGGTGATGTCCCGCACGAACCAGTAGAGCAACACCCCGACCACGACCAACCCGAGGATCGTCCCTGCTCCTTGCAACAATACATCGAGCATCGCGCTTTTTCCGCTGTTGTAACCGACAGCGGAATTAACGGTAATTTCGAGGAGGGCTTTATCTCTTGCGCGCGATTAAATCGATCAAGGCCGCGGCACCCACGTGCTTGGTCCCTTCGCGCAATTCGTATTCGTGCTCGGCAAGGTGAAGGATCCGCATCCCGCTCACCAATTCACGCAGCAAGTCCGAGGAATAAAGATGCGATAACTCCTTCGGTCCCCCGGACCTGAAATTCAGCTGCTCAGGCGTGAAGCCTTGCAGCAACAACATTCCGCCCGGCTTGAGTGTGCTTACGATGCCGTCAAACAACGCACCACGCCCCTCGGGCGCGGCGAACTGGATAAAAATAGTGAGCACGGCATCGAAATCTTCTGGCTGCCACCGCCACCCGCGAATGTCATCTTCCAGAAATTTCGGCGATACAGCGTGATCCGCCGCCAGCTTACGAGCCTTGTTCAGGGCCAGTGGGGAGATGTCCACGCCCACCACCTCGCACCCGAGCTTCGCCAGCCAGACACTGTTGCGGCCTTCGCCGCAGGCGATGTCCAACACACGCATGCCAGGAGCGAACCGGTGCTTCTGGGAGAGCAAGAAAGCGTTGGGTTCAGTCCCAAAGATGTATTCGGGCGCCGCATAACGCTTGTCCCAAAACTCCCTCGCGTCGTCGAACCCCGGCGTATTCACGCGGCGCAGCGAGACGCGATGAAGTCCTTCACTGCCTGCGCGTCTACATCCATCACTTCGGCCCGCAAAGGGAGTTTGTCCATGCCTTCGTAACCGGGGGGCACGGCGGGATCCCGTCCCAAGGCTTCGCGTATGGTGGCCGCGAATTTCGCCGGCAGCGCGGTTTCAAGACAGACCACCGGTACCCCGGGCTCGCGAAGTTCCATCGCCACCTTCACGCCATCGGCCGTATGGGTGTCGATCATGACCCCGTGTTCCTTGTACACATACCGGATGGTAGCCAGGCGGTCCGCGTGCGTACTGCTACCGGACACGAACCCGTACTTGCCCAATTGTCCCGAGTAAGGCGTGTTCGCCAAATCGAACCCGCCTTCGGTATCCACCTTGCGCCACAGGTCCTTCACCACCCGCGGATTCTGGCCCACTAAATCGTAGATGAAGCGCTCGAAGTTCGACGCCTTGGATATATCCATGGAGGGACTCGATGTTTGCACCACCTCCGATCCCTTGCGCACCCGGTAACGGCCAGACTTGAAAAACTCCTCCAGTACATTGTTCTCGTTGGTGGCGAGCATCAATTTATGAATGGGCAAGCCCATTTGCCGCGCGATGTGGCCCGCGAAAATATTTCCGAAGTTGCCCGAGGGCACGCAGATGGACACGGGACCGCCCACTTTCTTCGCGGCACCAAAGTAGGCCTTGAAGTAGTACACCACTTGGGCCACGATGCGCGCCCAGTTGATGGAATTCACCGCGCCGATTTTGTAGCGCGCCTTGAACGCCGCGTCGTTGCTCACGGCCTTGACGATGTCCTGGCATTCGTCGAACACGCCGCGAATGGCGATGTTGAAGATGTTGGCGTCTTGCAGCGAATACATCTGCGCCGTTTGAAACGGGCTCATCTTGCCGTACGGCGAGAGCATGAACACCCTCACCCCGAGTTTTCCCCGCAGCGCGTACTCCGCCGCCGATCCCGTGTCACCCGACGTCGCGCCCAGGATATTGATCTTGCTCCCGCTCTTGCCCAGCGCGTATTCGAACAGGTGCCCGAGAAACTGCATGGCGATGTCCTTGAAGGCCAGCGTGGGCCCATTGGACAGCCCCAGTAAGTGTAGTCCGGGTTCGAGGGTCTGGATGGGCGTGATATCCGAGGAACGGAATACTTCCTTCGTATAGGTGCGCTTGAGCAACGCACGCAGATCGCCTTCCGGAATATCGTCCACGTAGGGCCGCATGATCTCGAAGGCCAGTTCTGCGTAGGGCAGCGTACTCAACCGAACGAGCGTCCCATGATCCAGATGCGGGTAACGCTCCGGCATCACTAATCCGCCATCGGGTCCCAGTCCCTCCAGCAAGATGTCGCAAAAAGGCTTGGCCGGCATGCCGCCGCGCGTACTTACATATTGCATCTAATCGAGATCTTCTTGCCGGATGAGTTTGACTGGACCCAGCACCACCGGCAGCGCCTCGATGGCCGCCAAAGCCGCGCGCACGTTTTTCTCGACCGCCATGTGGGTGAGGAAGATGATGTCCACTTGCTCCTCGCCAGCCTGCGCTTCCTTCTGCACCATGGCGTCGATGGAGATTTGTTGATCGGCGAAGATGCGCGTGACGTCGGCCAGCACACCGGGCTGGTCCTTCACCCGCATGCGCAGGTAATAGCAGGTTTCTACCTCGCCGATGGGTAGGATGGGAGTGTCTGCCAGCCGGTCGGCTTGAAAAGCGAGATGGGGCACGCGGTGCTCGGGATCGGCCGTGAGCAAACGCGTGACGTCCACCAAATCGGCGACGATGGCCGAGGCGGTGGGTTCCGAACCGGCGCCCGCGCCGTAGTACAAAGTTTCGCCCACGGCATCGCCCTTCACCACCACGGCGTTCATCACGCCTTCCACGTTCGCGATGAGCCTGTGCTTCGGAATCAGCGTCGGGTGTACGCGCAATTCGATGCCCTTTGGCGTTCGCCGTGTGATGCCGAGTAATTTGATACGGTAGCCAAGTTGTTCGGCATAGCGGATGTCGTCTTGCTCCAGCTTCGCGATGCCTTCCGTGTAGGCTGCCTTGAAATTCATGGGAATGCCGAAGGCGATCGCGCTCATGATGGTGAGCTTGTGGGCAGCGTCGATACCTTCGATGTCGAAGGTGGGATCCGCCTCGGCATAGCCCAAGCGCTGCGCTTCCTTCAGCACGTCGGCGAAGGCCAGGCCCTTGCTGCGCATCTCCGACAAAATGAAGTTGGAGGTACCGTTGATAATGCCCGCGATCCACGCAATGCGGTTCGCCGTGAGCCCTTCGCGCAAAGCCTTGATGATGGGAATGCCGCCGGCGACCGCTGCCTCGAAATTCACGGTGACGCCTTGCTTGCTCGCCGCCGCGAAAATTTCGTTACCGTGAGTGGCCAGCAAAGCCTTGTTGGCCGTCACCACGTGCTTGCCAGCGGCGATGGCTTTCAGCACCAGATCCTTGGCCGCCGTGTAGCCGCCGATCAACTCGATGACGATATCTATCTCGCGGTTGGCGATGATGTCCAGCCCGTTCTTGGTAACGACCGCCCGGCCGCGCACGATGCGCTCGGCCCGCTCCACATCCAAATCCGCCACCATGGTGATGGCGATGTCGCGGCCCGCGCGGCGAGAGATTTCCTCGCGGTTTCGTTCCAGCACCTTGAAGGTGCCCGAGCCCACGGTGCCGATGCCCAGCAAACCTACTTGAATGGGTTTCATTTGCTTACAAGCTCCACCGTTCCCGCTCTGCTGGGTGAAGATAACAATCCATCCTTGCGGAACATGTCCTTGATGCCACGAATGGCTTGCCGGGTGCGCGCCTCGTTCTCGATCATGGCGAAGCGCACGTAGTCATCGCCATATTGGCCAAATCCGATACCGGGCGCCACGGCTACCTTTGCGTCGTTCAACAGCCGCTTGGAAAATTCCAACGACTTCAATTCGCTGTATGCATCGGGAATGCGCGCCCACACATACATCGAGGCTTTGGGAATTTCGACGTTCCAACCGGCGGCGTGCAACCCTTGGCAAAGCACGTCGCGGCGTTTTTGGTAGGTGCCGCGCACTACCTCCACGCAATCCTGCGGGCCTTCCAGCGCCACGATGGAGGCCACCTGGATGGGCGTGAAGGTGCCGTAGTCGTGATAGCTCTTGATGCGTGCGAGAGCACCCACCAGATCGCGGTTGCCCACCATGAAGCCCACGCGCCAGCCCGCCATGTTGTAGCTCTTCGACAAGGTAAAGAACTCCACCGCCACGTCCTTGGCGCCTGGTACTTGCATGATGGAGGGCGCCACATAGCCGTCGAACACGATGTCGGCATAGGCCAAGTCGTGCACCACGTAGATGCCATGCTCCTTGGCCAGGGCCACGATCTTCTCGAAGAAGGACAACTCCACGCACTGCGCCGTGGGATTGCTGGGAAAATTCAGTATGAGGAACTTCGGTTTGGGATAGCCCTCATGAATGGCTTTCTGCATTTCGGTGAAGAAGTCCACGCCCGGCGTCATGGGAATGTGGCGAATATCCGCCCCTGCGATCACCGGCCCATAGATATGAATCGGATAACTGGGGTTGGGCACCAGCACCGTGTCGCCCGCATCCAGCGTTGCCAGGGCCAGATGGGCCAAGCCTTCCTTGGAGCCGATGGTCGAGATCGCTTCCGTGTCGGGGTCCAGATCCACACCGAAGCGCTGCCGGTACCAATAGCAGATGGCCTTGCGCAAGCGGATGACGCCCTTGGAAACGGAGTAACGGTGCGTATCGGGCCGCTGCGCGGATTCGACCAGCTTGGCCACGATGTGAGGCGGTGTCGGCTGGTCGGGGTTACCCATGCCAAAATCGATGATGTCCTCGCCTCGCTTGCGCGCCGCGGCCTTGAGTTCCGCGGTGATGTTGAACACGTAGGGCGGAAGACGTTTAATACGGGGGAACTGCTCCATGAATGCTCGATCCTCAATCAGTACCGTCAATCGTACCGTTATGCACAGCCGTTCAAGTGGACGGCCTGCTCCTATAATGCTACCGGAAAAGCTCTTTATCTCAAACCTTTACAACGGTTTTCGGCATTGAAACTACATCTTTCGCGCTTCGCCGGCCAGAACTCCTTCAGCGGTTATGGCGAAGACTATGTCACCATCAACGGCCAGCGCCATGCGCACAGCATCCTTGTACTACCGGATGAGCTGCGCGATTGGTCACCCGCGCGGCTAGACGAAAACGCATTCGCCGTATTGATGGATCTACCCGTGGAAATACTACTGCTCGGTACGGGGCGCACGCTGCTCTTTCCGCATCCTTCCATCGCCGTCAGCTTTCGGCATAAGGGCGTCGGACTCGAGGTCATGGACACGGCCGCCGCCTGCCGGACCTACAACATCTTGCTCTCCGAAGCGCGCAAGGTCGGTGCCGCTATCTTTATTGAAGCCCCGCCAAAACCTTGATGTGGGCCACCACGCTACGACCCAAGGCAGACAAAGCGTAACCCCCTTCGAGCACCGAGACGATGCGGCCTTGGGCATGCCGGTTGGCCACCTCCACCAACAACTTCGTCACCCAAGCGTAATCGGCCTCGACCAGCCCAAGGGAAGCCATATCGTCTTCCCGGTGCGCGTCGAAGCCGGCGGAAATAAACAAGCATTCCGGGGCAAAGGAATCCAGCGCCGGTAGCCAATGCTTTTCCACCGCCGCGCGAAACTGGCGGCCGTCGCTGCGTGCAGGCAGGGGAATATTCACCATGCGCTCCGAGCGCCCCTCGATTCCGCTGTAAGGATAGAAAGGGTGCTGGAAGGTCGAGACCATCAACACGCGCTCATCGTCCTGAAATATGTTCTGCGTGCCGTTGCCGTGGTGGACGTCGAAATCCACCACGGCCACGCGCGCGAGGCCATGATGTTCGAGCGCATGAGCCGCGCCCACGGCCACGTTATTGAAAAAACAAAAACCCATGGCACGCGCGCGTTCCGCGTGATGACCGGGCGGGCGAACGGCGCAAAAGGCACGCTGCTCTTTCGCACCCAGCACGAGACCAGCTGCCAGTTCCACCGCCCCGGCCGCCCGCATGGCCGCGCGCAGGCTATGGGAATTCATGGCCGTATCGGGATCCAGATGCACGTGTCCTTCGCGGGGCGCGCATTGCTCAAGGGCTTGGATGTAGCGCGGCACATGCACTCGCGCAAGGGCGGCCGCGCTCGCCAGCGGCGCTTCGTATTCCGTCAATTGCGCCAGCACACCGCTGGCGATCAATTGGTCGCGAATGGCGCCAAGGCGCTCGGGACATTCCGGGTGGCCCGAACCCATTTCATGGAGCGCGCAGTCGGGGTGGGTGATGAAAGCGGTTCCCATTAGTCGATTACAGGTTCACTGTGGGCGGAATTGGAGAAGAAATCGCGCAACGTTGCTCTGGGGGATTAACAAGTGGATCGCCCCTTGTTCGTAACATGATTGTTGCCGAAGCGAGTGCATGCGTTTTGGTTCCGGCTATGCCGGCTTAGGCTAAAACATCCTAGTCATTAAGTCAGTGGTACAGTTCCTGCACAATGGCACTTTCTTCTCCGTCCGGTTCCTTGTCACATGCAACGTGACAGCCTCCTAAAGAGCATTCTAAGCAGCGTCAAGGCACCCGGCACCGCGCCCGTCACGAACACGGACACGGACAAAGAGCTGCAAGACGCCACCGAAGCGTTGCACCGGGTGATCGCACAAGTGAATGCCATCGTGCTGGGTAAAGAAGCGCCCGTCAAGCTCACGCTGGCTGGCTTGCTGGCACGCGGGCATTTACTCATTGAAGATATGCCCGGCGTGGGAAAAACAACGCTGGCTCATGCGGTAGCGCGTTCCTTGGGTCTTAGTTTCCAGCGCATTCAATTCACCAGCGACTTGCTGCCCGCGGATATTCTGGGCACCTCGGTCTTCGACCGTGACACGTCCAGCTTTCGCTTTCATGCCGGGCCCATCTTCTCGCATCTGATATTGGCCGACGAAGTGAATCGCGCCACGCCCAAGGCACAAAGCGCCCTCCTGGAAGCGATGGAAGAGCGCCAGGTCACCTTGGACGGCGACACCCGGGCATTGCCCGATCCGTTCTTCGTCATCGCCACGCAAAATCCTTCCACTCAGGTGGGCACCTATCCGCTGCCGGAGTCGCAGTTGGACCGCTTCCTCATGCGTATCCAATTGGGCTTTCCCGATGCGCGAGCGGAGCGCGCTTTGCTCGCGGGCGATGATCGGCGCGAGATGCTCGCGCGCATTTCCCCGTTGATGAACCTGGCGCAATTGTCCTGCCTGCAACGCGCCGTGCGTAACATGCATGTCTCGGATGCACTACTGGATTACGTGCAGGCCATCCTCGCCCATACGCGCTCCCATCCAGACCTCAAGCACGGCTTGAGTCCTCGCTGTGTGGTGTTCCTGTTGCACGCCGCGCGCGCCATGTCCTTCCTCAACACGCGCACCTTCGTGGTTCCGGAGGATTTGCAAGCCGTGCTGGGTCCCGTTATCGGACACCGGCTTCAAGGAAGCACGGCCTCGAATTCCACGGAATCCTTCGTGCGAAAAATTCTCGGCAGCGTTCCGATTCCCTAGAGTCATCATGGTGGGTGCGTTGCGGGGCTATTTCACGGCATGGCTCAACCGCCGCCACCAACACGAAATTCCGCCCGTTCGCCTGACACAGCGGCGCATCTATGTACTGCCCACGCGCCCGGGCTTGCTGTTCGGCAGCACTTTGGTGGTCATGCTGGTGGGGGCCATCAATTACAACCTGAGCCTTGGGTACGTGCTCGTGTTCTTGCTATGCGGTGTGGGTATCGCCTCTTTGCTACATACCTACCGCTGCTTGGCCGGCCTGTCTCTCCGCCCGGGGAAGAGCGGCGCCGTGTTCGCCGGCGACACCGGTACGTTAGCCATGCTCATCCGCAATCCGGCCACCGTGTATCGCTATGGCGTGGAACTGTCGCTGGACAACCTGGGCACCACCACTGTGGACGTGGAGCCCTTGAGCGAGACCATCGCCCGGGTCTCGGTTCCAACCGAGCGCAGAGGAGTGCTTCGCTTCAAGCGATGGAGGATCACCTCCACCTATCCCTTAGGACTGACACGCGCTTGGGGTTACGCGCACCTGGGCAGCGAAATCATCGTCTACCCCCGGCCAGAACCCGCCGGCCCTCCTCCCCCTCTGGACGCCGCAAGCGGGATCGACGGACGTCATGGTGACCACGGCCAAGAGGACTTCGCTGGATTGCGCCGTTACCAACAGGGCGACTCGTTGAAACACATCGCGTGGAAGGCCCTGGCGCACGGGCACCCTTTACTCAGCAAGCAATTCACCGGCGGCACGCTCCCCGAGCTTCATCTTCGCTGGACCGATACCGGTGCCGAACTCGGAACCGAAGGCAGACTTTCTCGTTTGTGCCGCTGGAGCCTGGAGGCCTCGGCGCTTGGCGTGCCCTATGAGCTGGAACTGCCCGGGACATGTATTCCCATGGGGACAGGACCTGCCCATGACGAGGCGTGCCTGCAAGCCCTGGCGTTGTTCGAATCACAGTGAAAACCCTGGCCGCTAAATCACCCCTCCCAACCCTGAGCGTACGGGAAGTATCGGTACTCCTCGCGCTCTTGTGCGCGGTGAGCGCGCCGCACGTGATGCGCATCTCCTCGTGGCCCGTGATGACAGCGATGGTCTTTATCGCCTACCGGCTGATAGCCGCATGGCGCCGCTGGCCGCTCCCCGGACCATGGTTGCGCTTTCTTCTCGTCGTTTTGGTGTGCGCCGGCATCGTGTTCGATTTCAGCACGCGCTTCGGGCGCGATGCCTCCGTGGCCATGCTTCTTTTGATGGCGGCGCTCAAAGCGCTTGAACTGCGCCATCCGCGCGACGGATTGGTGATCATCAACCTTGGTTACTTTCTCATCATCACGAGCTTTCTGTATTCCCAAAGCGCCGCGCTCGCGTCTTACATGCTCGTACTCATGCTGTGCATCACCGCGCTCCTCACCGCCTTGCAGCGCCGCGACAATCCATTCTCGCCCGGGCAATCGCTGCGGCTTGCCACGCGCCTGATGTTGCAAGGCGTTCCGCTCATGCTCGTGCTGTTCTTGCTATTTCCGCGCGTGGAAGGCCCGTTATTCGGCTGGCCGCAATCCTCGCTCTCGGGAATGAGCGGGTTGTCGGACGAAATGTCGCCTGGCAGCCTGAGTGCCTTGAGCTTGTCCGACGATGTCGCCTTTCGTGTGCAATTCGAGAGCGCCACGCCCGAACCCTCCACTTTGTATTGGCGAGGGCCGGTATTGTGGGATTTTGGCGGGCGCACCTGGCGCGTGGCCAGAGTGCCAGTCTTGCAACAGCCCATTCATCACTCCGTGTCGCGGCGGGTGCGTTACCAGGTGACGCTGGAGCCGCAGCAAGCGCGCTGGCTGTTCGCCATCGATCTGACCTCGCGAATTCCCGCCGGTGCTGTGCTCACGGCCGACTATCAATTGTTGAGCCGCCAGGCGCTTCGCCAGCGCCAGAGCTACGACATGGAATCGGACTTGGGCTATGGGGCGCCCAGGAATCCGAGCAGACCCTCGGCCGGGCGCTGCGCCTGCCACCGGATGGCAATATGCGATCCCGCCAGCTTGCCGCCGCCTTTTTACAGGAGTCCAAATCGCCCCAGGAATTGGTGGAAAAAGCGCTCGGTCTGTTCCGCACGCAGCGCTTCTTCTATACACTCGCGCCGCCATTACTGGGAGCCGAGCCGGTGGATGAATTCCTCTTCGGCACGCGCCGTGGCTTCTGCGAGCACTTTGCCTCGAGTTTCGTTTTCCTAATGCGCGCGGCGGGGCTTCCGGCACGCGTGGTGACCGGCTACCTCGGCGGGGAAATCAATCCCATCGGCAACTATCTCGTAGTGCGCCAGTCGGAAGCTCACGCTTGGGCGGAAGTGTGGCTACCCGGCCAGGGTTGGCGGCGCGTCGATCCCACCGCCGCCGTGTCGCCCGCCCGCATAGAAATCGGATTGGCGGCGGCCGTGACCGCGGGCGAGCCTGTCCCCTTGGGGCTACGGATGGATACCGCCTGGATCAAGAATCTTCGCTATACCATCGACGCCGCGGCGAACGGTTGGAATCAATGGGTGCTGGGATACACTCCGGCACGCCAAGCGCAACTGCTGTCGAAGGCGGGCATCAAGGAAGTGAACTGGCACAAACTCGTATTGCTGCTCATGGTGTTCGCCGGCGTGGCGACGGGTCTGTTGGCGCCCTCGTTACTGAGGGACATTCACTTCCGGCGCGCTGCGGCGGCACCCAGACTTTACCGGCGCTTCGTGCGCAAGACGGCACGTGTAGGACTGCGGCCAAGAAGCGGAGAATGGCCCTTGGACTTCGCCCAGCGTGTGATTGCCGCCAATGGCGCGTGGCGCATTCCCGTGCAAACCATCACCGAACACTACGTGAATATTAGCTACGGAAAGGAAGAAAACGAACAGCGCCTGCGCGCCCTGGCGCAGGCGGTCAATCGGTTTTCGCCCTAGCGCGAAGGCAAGAATTTAATGGGATCCACGGGCTGGCCTTGCTTTCTGATCTCGAAATGCAGTGCTGCCTGGCCCGCGGACCGCTCCCCCATCTCCGCGATCTTTTGTCCTGGGGTCACCTGTTGCCCATCCTTCACCAAGATCTTCGAGTTGTGCGCATAAACGCTCAGATACTCGTTGCTGTGCTTGACGATCACCAAGGGCCCGTAAGCCTGAATCGCCTTGCCCGTGTAGACCACCTTACCCGCGGCCGAGGCGAGAACGGGATCTCCCTGCTTGCCGTTGATGGAAATCCCCTTGCTTCGGCTTCCGTCAAAGCCATGGATAATGTCTCCTTGCGCGGGCCACAGCCACTTCGCGGCGTCGAAACCCGCTTCCGCGCCGGGTAACAGCACCGCTCCCGGTAACGATGGGGGCACGGGCGCCTTGGTGCTTGGCTTGGGCACGGGCTTTTCATGTATCTCGCTTCCGGGAACTGGCGCCTTGGGGGGCCACTCGCCTCGCTGCATGCGCGCGAAGGCTTCAGGGCTGTAGGGGACTTTCCGCGCCTTGGGTTCCGTTTTCAGCGGTGCGGGAGCCAGTTCGGGCAACGCTTCCCCAGAGGGAAGTTCTCCCGGCAAGAATGGTTTGGATTCGACCACGACCGGCTCGGGTTCCGCATCGTGAACCTGCGGGCCGCGCGGATTTTTCATCGTCAGTATTTGCCCAACGCCGATGCGGGCCGGGTCGGTGATACCGTTCCAAGATGCGACGTCGCGGTAATCCAATCCGTATTCCAGAGCGATGGAATAAAGCGTGTCGCCTTCCTTGATGCGGTAGATTTCCGGGGTGGGTGCCGGCTTGGCGTTCTTGCCAAGGTCCACGGTGGCAGGGTCTCGCACCACGGGTTTCGGCGGCGGATTGCGTTCCGCGTCTTCGAACGTACGATCGACCACGGGCGCCGTGAGGGGGCCGACTATGCAGCCCGCGACGAGACTAATCCACGCGCAAACAAACAGCCGGCGCACTAGCGGCCCAGTCCCGGTACTAGCGGGACGAAGTGCACGTCCTCCAAGACCGAGCGGTGCAGGCCGCGCTCATCACGCTCGATCAATGTGAGCTGCTGCTCGCGCGGTCCCAAGGGCATGATCAAGCGGCCACCCACCGCGAGCTGATCTAGCAGTTGCTCGGGCACATGCGAAGCGGCGGCGGCCATCACAATGCCTTCGAAAGGCGCCTCCTCGGGCAAGCCTAGATGTCCATCGCCGTGCTTGGCCTTCACATTGCGAATATTGAGATCGCGCAAATTGATGCGAGTCTTGGAAACCAGCGGCAACAAGCGCTCGATGGTCCACACGTGTTTGGCAAGGCGCGACAACAATGCCGCTTGGTAGCCGCATCCGCTGCCAATTTCCAGCACGCGCTTTAGCATGCGCCCGCCGCGCAATATTTCCAGCATGCGCGCCACCGTCTGGGGATTGGAAATGGTTTGGCCGTAGCCGATGGGCAGCGACAAATCTTCGTACGCCCGGTGCGCCAGCGCCTCATCGACAAAAACGTGGCGGGGAATCTCGCTCATGGCGGCGAGCACCAATTCGTCCGCGATGCCTTGGTCACGCAACCTTTCCACCATCCGCATGCGCGTTCGGTTCGAGGTCATCCCCACACCCGCGCTGCGAGTGCTCATGGGCGCCGGGTTAGGCACGGAGCCACTGCTTGGTGCCGTCCAGTTGCGGGTAACTGGTGAGATCGATTTGCAAGGGAGTAAGGGAAACGTAGCCTTCCGCCACCGCCCAAAAATCCGTGCCCTCGCCGGCGTCTTGCGCACCGCCTGCCGCTCCGACCCAATACACCGTGTCCCCGCGCGGGTTGGTCGTGCGTATCACGGCCTCCGCCTTGTGACGCCGGCCAAGCCGCGTGACAAGGCTGCCCTTTAGCGCGGCCCATGGCACATCTGGCACGTTCACGTTGAGGAGTCTGGGTTCCTTCCACGGATGCGCTTGATACCTCTTCACCAAATCGAGCGCCACACGCGCCGCCGTGGCGTAATTGCCAGCGGCCTTGCTGGCAAGAGACATCGCGATGGAAGGAATGCCCAGCAGATATCCCTCGGTGGCCGCCGCCACGGTACCCGAATAGATGGTGTCGTCCCCCATATTGGCGCCGTGATTGATACCGGAGACCACCATGTCCGGCAGTTCTTCCAACAAGCCGGTGACAGCGAGGTGAACACAGTCGGTAGGCGTGCCATTGACGTAGCGAAATCCAGAACTGGCGCGCCTGACCACGAGAGGCCGGTCCAAGGTCAGCGAATTGCTCGCCCCGCTGCGGTCGCGCTCCGTGGCCACGACCGTGATCTCACCCACCTCGGACAGCGCTTCGGCCAGAGCCACCAAACCGGGCGCGAAATAGCCATCGTCGTTACTTAGCAGTATTCGCATGTCATTGGATTATAGCCAAGGCCCGGCGAGATTCGACAGATGGGAGCTTCAGGGGAAATGACAGATGGGGCAGATAGAAAAAAAGCTAGGCTTGCGCGCTAGCTTCTTTCAGATGTTTTGGTCGGGGCGAGAGGATTTGAACCTCCGACCACCTGCACCCCATGCAGGTACGCTACCAGGCTGCGCTACGCCCCGAATGTTGAAAGTATAGCAGGGACCAGCGGGCACTCTCCACGGCCTAGCGCAAACTTTCCAGAATATCCTTGATCTCCTTTCTCAGCGCCGAAGGTTTTAGTTTTCCATCGCTCGCCACGGCCTTGCTGGCTTCTTCAGCGCCCTGGTCCAGTCGCAGGCGCGCGCCGCTGATGGTGAAGCCCTCTTCGTAGAGCAGTTGCCGGATGCGGCGGATGAGGAGTACTTCGTGGTGTTGGTAATAGCGCCGGTTGCCGCGGCGCTTGACGGGTTTGAGCTGGGTGAACTCTTGCTCCCAATAGCGCAGGACATGGGGCTTCACCCCGCACAGCTCGCTTACCTCACCGATGGTGAAGTACCGCTTCGCCGGGATGGGGGGAAGATCAACCTTCTTGTTCGAGGGATTCTGGTTCGCGTCCATGGAAGTTCTTCTCTACCATGGCTTTCAATTTCTGGCTGGCGTGGAAGGTCACTACCCGGCGGGCGGAGATGGGAATTTCTTCTCCGGTTTTTGGGTTGCGTCCGGGCCGCTGGGGTTTATCGCGCAACTGAAAATTGCCGAATCCGGAGAGCTTGACTTGGTCGCCGGCTTCCAAGGCCTTGCGGACTTCCTCGAAGAAGGCTTCCACCACGTCCTTGGCTTCACGCTTATTGAGGCCCACCTTCTCAAATAACATATAGGCCAAATCCGCCTTGGTCAGCGTCATTGTTATCCCTTCCGTCTAATCTCGTAAGCGCCCATCGAATTTCCGCAGCAGATGTTCCAGGAGATCCTGGACGGCGGTCTCCACTTCGGTATCTGTAAGCGTCTTCTGAGTATCTTGTAATAACACACGGAAAGCAAGACTTTTTCTCCCCGCCTCGACCCCTTTCCCACGGTACAAATCGAAGAGCACGATGTCCTGCACGATGCTCATTCGGTGCGCCAATAAGCTCCTCAAAACATCCCCCGCGGCGGCGGCCTCCGGAACCAACACCGCCAAGTCCCGGGTCACTACCGGCAAGCGCGAGAACTCCTGGAAGCGCGGTACATCACGGTTGCGAAGGGCCTCCACACCGAGTTCGAATAGAACCGGTGGATGGGGTAGCTCGTATTTTTGAACCCATTGGGGGTGTAACTCGCCCAAGCAACCTATGCGTGTTCCGCCAATTCTAATTTCGGCAGACTTCCCAGGATGAAAGGCCGGATGGCCGCTGGCACCATATATAAAATCCGAGTGGCCTAGCAACGCGCCCAAGTCACCCTTCACATCGAAGTAGTCTGCCCAACGCGCGGGCACCCCCCATTGCTCGGGTGCGGCGCTGCCATGGACCAACCCGCCCAGAAGCAACGGTTGGTTGTAGTGGGCTCCTTCTTTCATGTAACAACGCCCCATCTCGAATATTCGGACACTGTCGCGCTTGCGATTGAGGTTTTGTTGAAGACATTCGATCAAGCTACCGAACAACTGCGAGCGCATGACTTGCAAGTGGGAGGCGATCGGATTGGCGAGTTCGATGGCGTCGTCCTTGCCGCCGAAATCACGCTCCCATTCCTTCGGCACGAAGCTGAATGTGATGATTTCTTGATAGCCACGAGCGACAAGCTTCGCCCTGAGGTCCGCATCGGAGGAGACCTTCTCTTCGCCGAATGCCACCACCAATTCCACCCGTGGTAAGGCTGGGGGAATGGCATCGTAGCCATGGATGCGCCCGAGTTCCTCGATCAAGTCTTCCTCGATCTCGATATCGAAACGGAAGCTAGGAGGGGTCACCTCGTAACGATCTCCCCGCGCCGTCCAAGGCAGCTGCAACCTGTCCAGTATCCGCTCTGCCTGCACACCCTGAAGGGGAATGCCAAGAACGCGTTGCGCGCGCGCCAGCCGAACGGATACGGGCTTGCGTACCGGCAGCGCGGAACGCGCCTCCACGACCGGGCCTGCCTCGCCACCGCAGATTTCCGCGATGATCTGCGTGAGCCGTTCCAGCGCTTGGCGTGTGCCACCAAAATCCACACCGCGCTCGAAGCGGTGGGCGGCGTCCGAACTGAGCTCCAGACGCCGTGAGCGCCCCGCGATGACCTTGGGTTCGAAGTATGCCGCCTCCAAAAACAAATTCGTCGTGGCAGCACCCACACCACTGTGCAATCCGCCCATCACCCCCGCCAAGGCAACGGGTCCGGCATCGTCCGCGATCACCAGCAGATCACTGGCGATCGCGATCTCCTCGCCATTCAGTACGGTAAGCCGCTCGCCGGGTTTGCCGAAGCGAACATGGATATCTCCGTTCAACTTGTCGAGGTCGAAGGCGTGCATGGGCTGGCCAATTTCCAGCATGACGTAATTGGTGGCATCCACGACTGGGCTGATGCCGCGCAACCCTGCACGCTCCAAGCGAGCGACGATCCAGTGGGGCGTGCGCGCACCACTTCGTATGCCACGCATGACGCGCCCGCAATACAGCGGACAGCCCTCGGGATTGCGCAGCGTGACAGCGCGGGTATCGGTGAGGGTGGCACGCTGCTCATGGGGCACCGGCGCATGGAGCGCGGCCCCCGTGATGGCCGCCACTTCGCGCGCGATGCCGAGCATGCTCAAGCAATCGCCCCTGTTCGGGGTGAGCTTGAGGGTGAGCAAGGCATCGTCCAATTGCCAGTATTCGCGGAAATCGGCGCCGGCTGGCGCGTCGCTCGCTAATTCCAGTAACCCCGAGCTATCGTCCTTGACGCCCAGTTCCGCCGCCGAACACAGCATGCCTTGGGATTCCACGCCGCGCAGATTCGAAGCCTTGATTTCCAGCTGCGGCAAACGCGCACCCACCCGCGCCAACGGCGCCTTCATCCCCACGCGCGCATTGGGCGCACCGCATACCACCTGGAGACGCGCACCACCGCCCGAGTTCACTTGGCAGACATTGAGGCGGTCCGCATTGGGATGGCGCGACATCGCCACGATCTCTCCCACCACGACACCGCTGAAAGCCGGCGCGGCGGGCTCGATGCCTTCCACTTCCAGCCCTGCCATGGTCAGCGCATGAGCCAGGGCCTCAGTGGAAAGCGGCGGGTTCACCAAAGTGCGCAACCAACGTTCGGAAAATTTCATGGGATCGTCAGATGCGAATCAGCGAAACTGCCCGAGAAAGGCGAGATCGTTCTCGAAGAACAAGCGCAGATCCTTGACGCCGTAACGCAGCATGGTGAGGCGGTCCAGGCCCATGCCGAAGGCGAAACCTTGGTAGCGCTCGGTGTCGATGTTCACGTGCCGCAGTACTTTAGGATGCACCATGCCGCAACCGCCGATCTCCAACCATCCATTCTCCCACGTCATGTCGATTTCCGCCGAGGGTTCCGTGAAAGGAAAAAAGGAGGGACGAAAGCGCACTTCCAAATCGTCTCGCTCGAAAAATTTGCGCAAGAACTCTCGCACCACACCCTTCAGATTGGCCAGGCTCGCACTCTCGTCAATCCACAAACCTTCGACCTGGTGGAACATGGGGGAATGGGTCGCATCGGAATCCACGCGGTACACCCGGCCCGGCGCGATGACGCGAACCGGCGGGGCATGCTTTTCCATGTAGCGAATCTGCATGGGCGATGTATGCGTGCGCAAAAGATGCGTGCCACCGGCGATATAGAACGTGTCGTGCATGGAACGCGCGGGATGATCCTCCGGCGTGTTGAGCGCGGTGAAGTTGTAGTAATCGTTCTCGATTTCCGGCCCGTCGGCCACGTCGAAACCCATGCAGCGAAACAAGCCTTCCGCGCGTTCGCGGCAGCGCGTGATGGGATGCAGCCCGCCCCAGCCCATGTCGCGCCCAGGGAGCGTGACGTCAAGGGATTCCTCTTTCAGTCTGCTCTCGAGCTCGGCTTTCTTGATAGCTTCGCGCCGCGCCTCCAATGCCGATTCCAGCAAGGATTTCGCTCGATTGATGCGCGCGCCCGCGGCCGGTCTTTCCTCCGCCGGTAGCTTGCCGAGCCCCTTGAGTAAATCCGTCAGAGCGCCGGTCTTGCCGAGATAGCGCGCCTTGATTTGCTCAAGCTCGGAGGCCGAGTTCGCGGCTACAAAGGCAGCCTGTGCCTGCGCAAGCAGTGAATCCAAAGCATCCATGGAGAAATAGTGGCTACAAGCTACAAAAAAAGGAGACCGCTGTGGCCTCCTTTTCTCGATGTCGTATAACGTTACGCTGGTTGTGCCGCGACGGCTGCCTTGACCTGACCGGCAATCTTCAGGAAGGCGGCTTTATCCATTACCGCCAAGTCCGCCAGGACCTTGCGATCGATCTCGATGGCGGCTTTCTTCAAACCGTTCATGAAGGCGCTGTAATTCATACCCAGCTCGCGCGCGGCCGCGTTGATGCGCGTGATCCACAGGGCGCGGAATTGGCGTTTGCGCTGGCGGCGGTCGCGGTAGGCGTATTGCCCAGCCTTCATGACTGCTTCGTTGGCGGCACGGAATACCGTGCCGCGGCGCCCGCGAAAGCCCTTGGCTTGTTCAAGAACTTTCTTGTGTCTGGCGTGCGCCGTGACCCCTCTTTTTACGCGTGGCATGTGCTCTCTCCTTACGCGTAGGGAAGCATCGCTCTCACGGACTTGACGTCGGCTGCACACACCGCCGTCATGCCGCGCAACTGGCGCTTACGCTTCGTGGTTTTCTTGGTGAGGATGTGGCGCAGGTTCGAGCGCGTGCGCTTGATGGCGCCGCTCCCCATGACGCGGAAACGCTTCGCCGCGCCGCGCTTGGTCTTAAGCTTTGGCATTGCTATTTCCTTTTTTTGGCATGAAACCGGGTGGCTCGCGGCGCGAGCACTTTCACTACCTCGGCATCACTTGTAACTGCTACTACGTAGGCTTACTGCTAAAGCTTCTTCTTGGGTCCGAGCACCATCACCATCTGGCGCCCTTCCATCTTGGGCATTTGTTCCACCGCGCCGTAAGCGTCCAAGTCTGCCCGGACCCGCTCCAAGAGCCGCATACCGAACTCCTGGTGTGCCATCTCACGGCCTCTGAACCGCAGGGTGATTTTAGCCTTATCTCCCTCTTCCAGAAAACGAATCAAGTTGCGCAGCTTCACCATATAGTCACCTTCATCGGTGCCTGGGCGAAACTTCACTTCCTTGACCTGGATCTGCTTTTGTTTGAGCTTCGCTTCGTGCTTTTTCTTGGCTTCATGGTACTTGAACTTGCCGTAGTCCATGAGCCTGCACACAGGAGGCTTGGCTTGCGGTGCGATTTCTACCAGATCCACCTGCGCTTCTTCCGCCATTCGGTTCGCGGCCGACGCGCTTACCACACCGATTTGTTCGCCATCCACCCCAATGAGCCGCACTTCGGGTGAGGTAATTTCCTCGTTGATACTAACTTCCCGTTCCTGAGCGATAGTCAAACCTCCGTGCTGTGATTAATCAAGAATGCTCTTTCCCAACCTACTGCTATTACGACGGCGGCAACTCGGAATTCAGGCGAGAAATGAAGTCGCTGACGGACATGGCGCCCAAGTCGGTATTGCCCCGTTCGCGTACCGCAACGGTCTTGGCGTTTACCTCTTTCTCGCCAATCACCAGTTGGTACGGGATCTTCTGAAGACTATGTTCGCGAATCTTATAGGTTATTTTCTCATTCCTCAAGTCGCAAAGCACGCGCACCCCGGCGGCTTCCAGTATGCGCCCCACTTCTTGGCAGTAAGCCTGCTGGCTTTCCGAGATATTCAAGACCACTGCCTGCACCGGGGCAAGCCAGGTGGGCAAGGCCCCGGCATAGTGCTCGATCAAGATACCGATGAAGCGCTCCAGGGAACCCAGCACCGCCCGGTGCAGCATCACGGGTATCTTGCGGGCGTTATCCTCGGCCACGTATTCCGCGCCTAAACGCCCGGGCAGGGCGAAATCCAGCTGCAACGTCCCGCATTGCCAGACGCGAGCCAGGGAGTCCTTCAGGGAAAATTCGACCTTCGGCCCATAAAAGGCACCGTCGCCAGGGGAGACCTCATAGGCCAGACCCTTCTGGGCCAGCGCCTCCCCCAGGGCTTTTTCCGCACGATCCCACGCCTCGTCACTGCCGATGCGCTTGACGGGCCGGGTGGCGAGCTTGATCAAGATGTCGGTGAACCCAAAATCCCGGTAGATACACCGCAGTAAGTCTATAAAGGCCGCAGCTTCGGACTGCACCTGGGCTTCCGTGCAAAAGATATGGGCATCGTCTTGCACGAACCCGCGCACCCGCATGATGCCGTGCAAGGCTCCCGATGGCTCATTGCGGTGGCAAGACCCAAACTCCGCCAAGCGCAAGGGCAGATCGCGATAGCTCTTGATGCCCTGGTTGAAGACCTGGATGTGCCCAGGGCAATTCATGGGCTTGACCACGTAGTCCCGGTTCTCGGAACTCGTGGTAAACATATGCTCCCCGTAGTTCTCCATATGGCCCGAGCGCTCCCACAGCACCCGGTCCATAACCAGGGGAGTACGCACTTCTTGATACCCCTGCTTGGCCAGCACCCGCCGGACATATTGCTCGATCTGCTGCCACACGGACCAGCCTCTAGGGTGCCAGAACACCATGCCGGGGGCTTCATCCTGGAGATGGAAGAGGTCCAATTGCCGCCCAAGCTTGCGGTGATCGCGCTTTTCCGCTTCCTCCAACCGGTGAAGATGGGCGTCCAGATCTTCCTTCTTGGTCCAGGCCGTGCCGTAGATCCTCTGCAACATCTCGTTGCGCGAATCGCCGCGCCAATAGGCGCCGGCCAGCTTCATCAGTTTGAAGACCTTGAGCTTGCCAGTGAAGGGGACATGAGGACCCCGGCACAGATCGGCGAAATTGCCTTGTGTGTAGAGCGAAACGTCCTCACCCGCCGGAATGGATTCGATGATCAGCGCTTTGTAGTGCTCGCCTTGGTTCTTGAAGAACGTTACGGCCTCGGACCGCGGCATCACGCGCCGCGTCACGGGCAAGTCGCGCTTGGCGATCTCCCCCATGCGCTTTTCGATGGCGGCCAAGTCTTCCTGCGTAAAGGGGCGTTTGTAGGAGAAATCGTAGAAGAAGCCGTCCTCGATGACGGGGCCGATGGTGACCTGGGCATCCGGAAAGAGTTCTTTCACCGCGTGCGCCAACAAGTGCGCGCTCGAATGGCGGATGATTTCCAGGCCTTCCCGGTCACGGTCAGTGACGATGGCCAGATCCGAATCCGCATCCAAACGGTGGCTGGTATCCACCAGCTTGCCATTTACCTTGCCAGCCAGCGCCGCGCGCGCGAGCCCCGCGCCGATGGAAGCGGCGACCTCGGACACCGTAACGGGATGATCGTACTGGCGCTGACTTCCGTCAGGCAAGCGTATGGTTGGCATGGCTCGATAACACCCAGGGTACGCTCAACCCCCGAAAGGGCGCCGCGACGACCGGGACAAACATTCAACGGCGATAAGACGAGGAAGACGAGAAAGGGCGGGAGTCTCTAGCGAACTCCCGCCCCCTCATCCGTTGGTAGGCGCGATTGGACTCGAACCAACGACCCCCACCATGTCAAGGTGGTGCTCTAACCAGCTGAGCTACGCGCCTAAATAGCTCCGGCATGACCTGCTTTGCAGGTTATCCTTCACTGAAACTTCGTTTTCGGGCGGGATTCTAGCCGAAAGGCGCCTGAGTTCGATAGAGGTATTCAGCCCATCTCGAACAACTTGCTGAAATTGGCGATGTCTAGCACCTGCCTTACCGACCCCTTGCAATTGGTCAATTTGATGCCCTTGCTGGCGGCCTGGGCTTTCTCGCGCAGCATGAGCAACATGCCCAGGGCGGAGCTGTCCAGGTAATCCACCTGGGCGAGGTCGATGTCGATCTGCCTTACGTCCGTGGCGTCTATCCCAGGCGAATACGCATCGCGAAAGGCCCGGTGCGCGCTGAAGTCGAAGCGGCCGTTCAGTTTGATGCGCATGGTTCCATTGGATTGTTGTACATCCGTACGGCTGGCGCCCGCGCTCAAGTTATCGCGCAGATACGCCACGGCATCCGCCCGTATGGAAGGCAAGGCGGCTAACAACCCGGCCGCGATGCTCTCCGCGTCCATGGACATGCCCACCAGGATGCCAGCCACTTCACGTGCGTGATTGAGATAGGATTCGCCCGTGGGCATGAGGCGCTCGCCGAACTGGGCATTGGCCATCTCGGCGGCGCGCGCCAGCAGTGCGTTCTCGGCGCCCGTACAACGCGCTTGCGCACCGGCCAACCATGCATCTGTTTGCATGCCACCGGCGGCTTGCCTCACCTGCACCGTCATCGTCCTCTCCAATATCTACGCTGTTGCTCGCGCCAGGCGCTTGCCTCGATGACATTTTCCTTCATTCGAAACAGTATGGCTCCATGCTGGTCACTGCGGTAAAGCTTGGCCCCTAGATCACGGTAACGTTGCACCACTTCTTCCTTGGGGTGGCCAAAACTATTTCGGTAACCGTTGGTGAATACCGCGAACCTTGGAACCACCTGCCGCAGGAAGGTTTCCGTGGAGGAGGTGCCACTGCCGTGATGCGGCGCGATCAAAATATCCGTGCGCGGTAATTGGGGCGTCTCGCGTAGAAGCCTAGCTTCCGCGGCGGCTTCGATGTCGGCGGGAATCAAGGCACTGGCACCTGGGACGGACACGCGCAGCACACAGCTGCGATTGTTGTCCTTGATGTGCGTATCTTCATAGCTGCCAGCGCTCGGATGCAGCATTTCGAAGTCAACACCATCCCATTTCCAGCGCTGGCCGCTCACGCAGCGCACGCTGCGAGCCGCCAAGGCATGCAGTGCATGTTCGGGGGCAAGGGAGGACGCCATCCAATCCACCGTTACCATGCGCAGCACCGAGGCCGCCCCGCCGGAATGATCGCTGTCGTCATGGCTGACGATCAAGCCGCTTAGGTTGGAGATGCCCTGCGCCCGCAGGTAAGGCACCACCACGCGATCCCCCGCATCGGATTCCTCGGAGTAGCCGGGCCCCGTATCGAACAGCAACTGGTGCCGCGCGGTACGCACCACCACGCCAAGCCCTTGTCCCACGTCCAGAACATCCAACCACGCTTCACCTTGCCCCGGCGCGGGCGCCACCGTGAGAAACATCGGAAGCATCGCCATCATACCCATCCAGCGAGCGGGAAACCCGCGCGGGGCAAGCAGCCATAGCGCGCCTAATAGCGCCACCGCGACGCTCCAAATGGAAGGGCTCGCCTGCTGCCACGCGGCGATGGGCGTGGCGTCTAGCCATTGCAGCAGTTCAATGCATAAAGACATCACGCGCCCGGCGGCGAGCAGCACGAAATCCACGGGCAACAACGCTCCAACAAGGGTCAGAGGCACCACCACCAGACTCACCAGAGGAATGGCGAAAGCATTGGCGAGTGGCGAGACGATGGAAACCTGCGCGAACAACACGAGCAACAGCGGTATCAGTCCCACCGTCAGCGCCCATTGCGCACCGACCCATCGCATCACGCGCGAGGGAGCGCCAACGCGGTGCGCGCTGGCGTAGGCGATCAGCGCCACCGCGCCGAAGGACAACCAGAACCCCGGAGCCATGACTGCAAAGGGATCGAACACCGTCACCACGAAGAGCGAGACCGCCAATACAAAACTGGAAGACCAAGTGCGCGACCAGAGCAACGCCAGCACGATGGCCGCCAGCATCAGAACGGTTCTCTGGGCCGGTACCGCGAAGCCCGCGACGGCGGCATAGAGCACCGCCACCGCCAGCCCGGTAACCAGCGCCGCCTTCTGAGCGGGAAATCGCAACACCAACTTGGCGCTGCGCCGCCAGCACCAACCCACCACCAGTGCGGCCAGCCCCGAGAGCATGGTGATGTGCAGCCCGGAAATGGACATGAGATGATTCACGCCCGTGCGGGTAAACAAGCGCCACTGTTCCGCGCCGATGGCTCGCTGTTCGCCCACGGCCAGGGCCACCAGCACTCCCCCGGATACTTCGTCCGCAAGCGCGCCCTCAATGCGGTCACGAACGTGCTCGCGCACGATCTCCACGAGATAACGCGGGTTGCCCGTACCAACTCGTTCATGGGTTGCCTTGGGCCGCACATATCCCGATGCGCGAATCCCGCGCTCCAACATCCAGAATTCGTAATCGAAACCGTGGGGATTGGCCGCGCCATGGGGACGCTTCAACCGGACACTGAGCCGCCAGCGTTCGCCCGCGTGCAATTCGGGCGGCGGAGTCCGCGCCTCGGCGTACCAGGCTAATTGGAGGGAACTCGGAATCCGCGCAAGCGGCGTGAGCACGCGATCCACATCGAACCGAAATCGCACTCCGCGCTCGAAGGCCACCGGCATTTGCGCCACGGTACCTTCCACCCGCACGTCTTGCCCCTCCCATTCCACGGCCAGTTGATCGGAGATCTTGGCCTGCGCCACCACACCCGCCCACACAAAACCGGCGGCAATCCATAGCGCCGGATCCACGATCCAAGTAAAGCGATGGAGCGCATCCCGCGCGAGCCAGCGCACCAGCACGCAAGCAGCAAGGAGATAAGCCCAGAGCAAGCTAGGCAGCGCCGGCTGTTGTTGCAACAGCCATGCGCCGGAAACGAATAACACGGCGTGAAGCGTGAAACGTGAAGCGTGAGGCGTTGTGCAGAAATCGCGCGTCGGAAGGTGCATTCGTATTACCCCTCCCTCCTCCCTCCTCCCTCCTCCCCGCCTTTCAAAATTCCATCCTCCAACCTCAACGTCCTATCCATGCTGGCCGCGATGCTCATGTCGTGGGTGACGATGATGAGGCTGGCCCCGAGATCGCGATTGAGGCCGAGCATGAGATCCAACATCTGCTCCGCCGTGTGCCGGTCGAGGTTACCCGTGGGTTCGTCGGCTAGCAGGCAGGCGGGTTTCGTGACCAGTGCCCGCGCCAACGCCGCGCGCTGCCGCTCCCCGCCCGAGAGTTCGCCCGGCCGGTGAGTGAGCCGGTGCGAGAGTCCCACTTTCCCGAGGATCTCCGCAGCTTCCTTGTACGCGATCTCCGGCCGCGTGCGCCGGATGAGTAAGGGGATCGCCACGTTCTCCCGCGCGCTGAATTCCATCAGCAGATGATGAAACTGGTAGACGAAGCCCAGGGCCTCGTTGCGCAATTGGCCGCGCTCGGCGTCGGAGAGTTCGCTCATGGGGCGGCCGAGGATGGCCACGCTTCCTCCGCTGGGAGCATCCAGCCCGCCCAGCAGATGAAGCAAGGTGCTCTTGCCCGAGCCTGAAGCCCCGACGATGGCCACCCCTTCTCCGCGCGCCACGCGCAGATTCACGCCGAGCAATACGGGTACTTCGTAGGGCCCTTGATGGAAGACCTTGCGCAGGCCCTCGCAGGCGATGATGTCCTCATTCATAGCGCAACGCCTCCGCGGGGTTGACACGCGCGGCCCGCAGGCTGGGATAGATAGTGGCCACCAAGGACAACACCAGGGATACGCCTCCAACCGTGAACACGTCGGCCCACTGCAAATCCGAAGGGAGGTCCTTGATGTAGTAGATGGAAGGGTCCAGAAAGTGCACGCCAAAGGTTTTCTCGATGGCGGGCACCACGACATCGATGTTCATGGCGAGCAACACCCCGCACACGATGCCGAGAACGGTTCCAATCACGCCGATCAAGGTTCCTTGCACCATGAAAATTTTAAGTATGGAAGCAGGCGTGGCCCCCAAAGTACGCAAGATGGCGATATCGGAAAGTTTGTCGGTGACCGCCATCACCAACGTGGAGACGATATTGAAAGCCGCCACGGCGACGATCAGGGTCAATATGATGAACATCATGCGCTTCTCGATGGCCACGGCGCGAAAAAAATTGGCGTGGCTTCGCGTCCAGTCGGATGCATGAACATCATGCGGCAAAGTCTTGCCGAGTTCGCGGGCGACGGCGGGGGCTTGAAAGAGATCGTCCAGTTTCAAACGCACACCGCTCACTGCATCGCTCATGCGGTAAAGGCGTTGTGCATCTTCCATGCGGACCAAGGCGAGCCCGGAATCGAACTCGTACATCCCCACCTCGAAGATCCCAATCAGAGTGAATTGCTTGATGCGCGGAAGAATCCCCGCTGGCGTGACCTGGCCTTGCGGTGCGATCACCACCAATTTTTCCCCGATCCTGGCGCCCAGGCTCTGCGCCAGTTCCGCCCCCAGGACGATGCCAAACTCACCGGGGCGCAAGTCCTTGAGATTGCCCGTCTTCATATTCCGGCCGAGATCGGCCACGCGCTCTTCTTCCTCGGGAATGATTCCGCGAATCATCACGCCTTGCACGTCCTGGCCGTTGGAGATCAAGCCTTGCGCGCTGATGTAGGGCGCGGTTGCCAACACGCGCGGATGCTGGCTCGCGAGTTGGGAAACCCGTGGCCAATCGGGCAAGCTGCCATCCAAACCGGAGAGCTGCACGTGGGAGGCTACCCCCAGAATGCGCGTGCGTAATTCCTTCTGAAATCCGTTCATCACCGACAGCACAATGATCAACGCGGCAACGCCCAGGCCAATGCCCGCCATGGAGATCACCGAGATGATGGAGATGAAATGATTGCGCCGCTTGGCCCGGGTGTAGCGCAGTCCGACAAAGAGTTCGTAGGGTTGCAAAAGGGAATGATGGTCCTTGAGGAAGGCCGAAGTGTGCCACAACCGCCATGCTAGACTCGCCCGGCATTGCTGAGTTCCTCGAACGACATTTCTGGGCTGATAAAACCCTCGTGCGCAACCTTTGCATCTTTCTTTGCGTACCGCCTCCCGACCCTTACGCGCCTGCTTTCTTGCCTGCCATGCCAGCATTGAGACGGCTGCTATCGCGCGCGAATCGCACCCGGCTCGAAGCCCGTGACAAGGAAGCAGCACTTTGCGCATTGTTCGATGAGTCCTTGAAGGCGAATCCGCCTTGCGCCGCGCTCACCGCCCTGGCCGATGGCCTCGGCCCAAGCGATAACTATTGGCTACGCGCCGACCCCATACATCTGCAACCGATGCGCGATGATCTGGCGGCCATGGAAATTGCGGATCTCGCTCCGGAAGAAGCGCAAGCGCTGATTCAATCCATCAATGCACTACTCGCGGATGACGGGTTGCAACTGATATACGGTGCACCGAACCGGTGGTATTTTCGGTTGCTGGCACAGCCCCGGATCACCACTACCGCACTGAGCCAAGTCATTGGCCGTGGCATCGATGTGCATCTTCCGAAGGGAGACGAGGCTCCGGCATGGCAACGGCGCTTAACCGAGATTCAAATGTTGCTTCACACCCACGCGATCAACGAAAAACGCGAATGGCGGCTTGCCGTCAGCGCGCTGTGGCTATGGGGAGGCGGGTCACTTCCCACTGTAGCGCACAAGTCATTCTCCGCCCTATACGGGGTTGATGCCTTGGCAACCGGTCTCGCGCGCTGGAGTGGTGCTGAAAGCTTCCCGTTGCCCGGGCGCTTCGAACTGCCGTTGAACATGGATAACTCTCTGGTGATCCTCGCTCCGTCCACCGATTTTTTTTCAGGACTGGATCAAAGCTGGTTCGCTCCTCTCCTCGCCTCTCTCCGGAGGCGATCCATCGCCCAATGCGACATCGTGGTGTGGAACGGAGCAACATCCCGCTACCGCCTGTCACCCAGGGATTTATGGCGTTTCTGGCGCAAGGACTCGAGCCACGACTTGATCGCCGCCGATGCCTGAAATTCATGACCGCCGGGTTCCCGCTGAACACCTGAAACCGCTGCTCGCGGGTCACGTTCATCCGGTTGTCGCAAGAGTGCTGGCCGCCCGCGGCGCTGCCAGCGCGAACGTTCTGGACTTCGGCCTCCCCCGCCTCCTGCCGCCCAGTCTCATGCACAACCTCAACGCCATGGGGCAGCGGCTGGCGCAAGCTATCGAAGACCACAAACGCCTGCTCATCGTGGCGGACTACGACTCCGACGGCGCGACGGCTTGCGCGCTCGGCGTGCTGGCGCTGCGCGAAATGGGAGCGGAGGTGGATTACATCGTCCCCAACCGCTTCGAGTATGGATACGGCTTGACCCCCGAGATTGTCCGTCTCGCCGCGCAGCGCATACCGGATTACTTGATCACGGTGGATAACGGCATCGCCAGCGTGGAAGGCGTGCGCGAGGCGAACCGATTGGGCATGCAGGTGTTGATCACCGACCATCATCTGCCAGGACCCGAATTGCCCGCGGCCGCATGCATAGTCAATCCGAACCAAGTTGGCTGCGGCTTTCCCAGCAAGAACCTGGCGGGCGTGGGCGTCATGTTCTACGTGCTACTGCAACTGCGCGCCGAACTGCGCGCACGCGGAAAATTCATCGGCACTTCCGAACCCAATCTCGCCAACTGGCTGGACTTGGTTGCGCTCGGCACAGTGGCCGACGTGGTCAAGCTGGACGACAACAACCGGTTGCTCGTCCAACAAGGCCTCGCTCGTATCCGCGCGGGGCGCGCCCGTCCTGGCATCCTCGCACTGCTCCAAGTGGCTGCGCGCGAACCCATCAGGGCAGGCGTTTATGATCTAGGCTTCGTGTTAGGCCCCCGCCTCAACGCGGCGGGCCGCTTGAGCGACATGTCGCTGGGCATCGAATGCTTGCTCGCGCAAGACCCCGCGCAAGCCGGCCGCCTGGCGCGAGATCTCGATTCTCTCAACCGCGAACGCCGCGTCATCGAAGCGCAAATGCAAGACAGCGCGCTGGAACACCTCGACCGCTTCGAAGATGCGGGGCGCTGGGGCGTGGCATTATTCGACACCACCTGGCACCAAGGCGTCATCGGCATCCTTGCCTCGCGCCTGCGTGAACGCCTGCACCGCCCGGTCATCGCCTTCGCCGCTGGCGCCGAAGGCGAACTCAAAGGCTCCGGCCGCTCCATTTCCGCCCTGCATCTGCGAGACGCCCTGGATCTCATCAGCAAGCGCCATCCGGACCTGATCACCCGCTTTGGCGGCCACGCAGCGGCGGCGGGACTTAGCATCGGTACCAACCAGTTCGTCACCTTCTCCCGCGTTTTCGATGAAATCGTGCGAGAACTCATAACCCCCAGCGACTTGCATCAGCGAGTGGAAACCGACGGCCCCTTGCAAGACGACGACTTCTCCCTCGAACTCGCCGAGGCGCTAGCCGGCATGGTCTGGGGCCAAGGCTTTCCCGCCCCCACCTTCCGCAACGAGTTCCGCGTGGAACAACAACGCGTGGTCGGAGAGAAGCACACGCGCTTGCGATTGCGCCCCGTGACCGGCGGAAAATTCCTAAACGCCATCCTGTTCGGCGACACCGGCCCGCTGCCCATCGCGGTGGAGTTGGTGTACCGGATGGACGTCAACGAGTTCAACGGGCAGCGGATGCTGCAATTGGTGGTGGAACATTGGAGGGAGGTGGGGTGAGGGGTGAGGGGTGAGGGGTGAGGGGTATTCGGCGCGGTGTCAGGGCTGCGCCAAGCGCTTGATGCGCCGTGGCAAAGCATTCATCAGCAACGACGGCTATACTCGTGTGTGGTCTCCGAAAACAGGATAGGCGGTAATCTTCCGTATTGCAAAGCGGGACTTTTCTGATTGAATTACAGGAGTTTCCCGTCTGCTTAATGCTATGCCCCGTGCCCATGATCTACGGCTTGCGCGACCACGAGCGCTACGTTTACCACTACACAAGGGTATCGGTCGCTTGCGACTTCATTCTGAAAGAGCGCACGCTCAGATTTAGCAGCTTCGCTCGCACAAACGATGAGCTTCCCCCGAAATTTCGTCTTCCAAGAGTAGGAGTTTATTCTGGACGAACTGGAGGGATTGAAGATGAAGAAGCTACCAAAGCAGGAGTACACGGCAGAGTTCAAGCAACTGGCGGTGAAGCGCGTCAAGGGAGGCCAAAGCTG